>JALOMU010000101.1 GCA_025455285.1 Flavihumibacter sp. | reverse complement strand
TAGTATATCAACCGCCCTTGAAATTCTTACAGACGAGGGTATCAGGCTGGTAAATGCTGTGAGCAGAAGAAAAAAGAATACAATACTGATGACCAGTAACTTGATCAGGCGCATGCCGGTGCTCGAATTGATTAATGAAAAATAAGTTCAAAAGGAAGTCTGGCCTGTACTGTTCCGATGCCTTCCTGCAGTGATTGCCATTGCTCATATACCCGATGCCAATCCTCTCCAATGGTTTTACGAATGGACTTAGTGGAAACATCTTTTGAGATATTTCCGGTGATTCGCTCCAGCCAGTTCACACGTTCCGGAAACTGCCTGATCCGATAACCATCCAGTTTTGCCAGCTTAGCTGCTGCAGCCAGGGCATCTTCCATACCTCCCATCTGATCCACCAGGCCAAGTTTCAGGGCCTGTGTGCCGGTCCAAATTCTACCCTGACCAATGCTGTCAACAGCAGCAACCGGCATTTTTCTGCCTTCAGCAACCCTGCTTAAAAAGGTTTGATAAATACTATCAACCCCTTCCTGGAAGAATTTTTTCTGGAGGGGACTCAAGGGTTCTGTTACAGTGGGTGAATTGGCATAAGGCCCGGTTTTCACCCCATCAAAAGTCACACCCAGTTTATCAGAGAAAAAGCCCTGCATATTGGGTACTATGGAAAAAACACCAATGGAGCCGGTGATGGTATTGGGCTGTGCAAAAATGCTGTCTGCTCCGCATGCCATATAATAACCTCCGGATGCAGCCACATCACCAAAACTTACTATTACCGGTTTGTCTTTTTTAGCCAGTTCGATTTCTCTCCACATATTCTCACTTGCCATGGCACTGCCACCACCCGAATTGATCCGGATCACAATGGCCTTGGTTTTGGCATCCAATCTTGCTTTGCGGATATAATTCATGAATTTCTTGCCGCCGATCTGTCCCTCATCTCCTTCCCCATCTACAATATTTCCTTCTGCATAAATCACAGTAATCCGATCCGTACCCTTTCCTGCTAAGGCAGATACTGCTTCGGAATATTTTGCCAGAGAAACGAATTTTATTTTATCGATAGAAGCAGCACCGGTTTTGCGGCGGATTTCTTCTTTCACTTCATCTTCATAATGCATACCATCCAGCAATCCCAGTTTTTCGGCATCGGAAGCAGTGCGTACCAGGTTGCTATCGGCCAGGTTTCTCAACCTCGAAACTTCCAATTTCCTGCGTTCCGCAATTGATTCCAGCATATGGCCATAGATTCCTTCGAGCAACTCGCGACTTTGAATTTTATTCGGCTCCGTCATCTTTTCTTCCCGGAAGGGTTCTGTAGCACTTTTGAATTTACCGGCATAAAAGATCTGAGGTTCAATATCCAGCCGGTCCAATGCTTTTTTGAAGAAAACATATTCCATACCAAGTCCCGTCCATTCCAGTCCGCCTTTTGGATGGCAATACAATTTCTCTGCAGCAGAGGCAACATAAAAAGCTTGTTGAGGAATTACCTCACCATAAGCGATTACAAATTTTCCTGCTTCTTTGAATTCCGCAATGGCTTTGCGGATTTCAGCATTGGTTGCAAAACCATTGGCATTACTACCTGCTTTCACATAGAGTCCGTCTACCTGATCATTATTAGCTGCATGTTTCAACAGTTGCACCATATCGTATACCCCTGGCTGAGAGTAGGGCTCCTCTCCTTCCAGTAATGCAAAGGGATCTTCTTTGGTTTGTTCCTTGATTGCTTTGCCCAGATCGAGATACAGAACGGAATGAGCTTCCACTTGCACTGCTTCCTTACTGGCAAGTGCACCCGCAATTCCGATCAGCATGAAAAAAGCCAGTACGCTGAAAACAAACAAGGCAAGTAATGCAGCAAAAAAGTATTTAAAGAATTGTGCCATACGAATGCTTGGTTAAAAAACGGATTAACTGATATTTGACCCTGTAAAGTACAGAATCTATGCATACAGCCTACCTGTTGATGGGGGGGAATATTGGAAACCGGGAAGAATACCTTCAACAGGCAAGCCAATTGATCAGTCAATTGGCCGGCAGGGTGGAAAAAAGCTCCTCTATCTATGAAACGGCCGCCTGGGGAAATACCAACCAGTCTGCTTTCCTGAACCAGGCCGTACAAATCAATACCAGTTTGACTGCCCCTGAACTCATGACCACCTTATTATTGATTGAGGAAAAAATGGGCAGAAAGCGCCTGGATAAATACGGGCCCCGGGTAATTGATATTGATATCTTGTTATATGATCAGGAAATACATGCAACGCCCCATATCCGGATTCCCCATCCCGAATTGCCCAACCGGCGGTTTGCATTGGAGCCGTTGAATGAACTTGCTCCAGAATTGGTGCATCCCCTGCTACAGAAATCCGTAAGTGAATTATTAAACAATTGCGAGGATCCTTTGCCTGTGACTAAACTGACAACATGAATTATCACTATATAACTATTGAAGGAAATATTGGTGCCGGGAAAACAACATTGGCACATTTGCTGGCCAAGCATTACAATGCGCGACTGGTACTGGAAGAGTTTGCAGACAATCCCTTTCTGCCCAAATTTTATGAGAATCCCGGACAATTTGCATTTCCCCTCGAGTTGTTTTTTATGGCCGAGCGATACAAACAATTAAAGGAATTAATTCATACCAAGGACCTCTTTCATTCTGTAACTATTTCCGATTATCTTTTTACCAAATGCCTGCTCTTTGCCAAGGTAAACCTGCCGGAGGAAGAGTTTCGTTTGTACCAGCGTTTGTTTGAAATCATTCACCAGCAGATGATCCAGCCGGAAATCCTGATTTACCTGCATGCTCCTGTGCATAAGCTGCAGCAAAATATTCGGAAGCGCAACCGGCCCTATGAGCAGCAAATCCCCGATGATTACCTTTTCTCCATCCAGGAAACCTATACGCATTACATTAAACAGCACCATATCAAAACGCTGTTTGTAGATGCTTCCAATGCGGATTTCCTGGGTAACGAAAAACATTTAAAAGCAATTCTGGATGCCCTGGAAAAAGAATATGATGAGGGACAGCATTTCATTGCATTACCCTAACAGCAGCGTATGACCGAACTTCAATCCATTGAACAGGCAAAACAGGACCCTCTCGCCAGTATGCGATTGCCCGAATTCAGGTTCCTGATGGCGGGACGATTCACCTTTATCATGGCACTGAGAATGATGGCTACGCTTGTAGGTTGGTGGCTCTATGAACTCACCGGCGATCCCTTTGCCATTGGCCTGGTGGGCTTATCAGAAGCCATTCCAGCCATCTCACTGGCATTGTATGCAGGTCATATAATCGACTTATCGGATAAACGCAACCTGCTATTAAAAGGGGTATCCTTTTACCTGGCCTGTGCTGCAGCACTCTTAACCTTATCTTACACGCTGGGTAATTCAGGCCAAAACAAGCTGTTGATTGCAGGGGTCTATACCATCATTTTCTGTACAGGTATCATACGTTCTTTTACAGGTCCCTCTTTCTCTGCTATTCTTGCCCAGATGGTACCCCGCCCCCTATTGGCCAATGCCATCACCTGGAACCAGGGTATCTGGCTGACGGCCTCCGTTACAGGGCATGCTGCAGGTGGATTCATCATTGCAACGGTACATGCCAGTGGTACTCTTTGGGTGATTTGCAGCCTGATTTTAATTGCCCTCATTTCATTGTTTCAGTTGCTTCCAAAACCGGCTTCCATCAAAGCGGGACAGCAAAAAACACTGGAGAGTGTAAAGGAAGGGTTGCGGTTTGTATTCCGTACCAAGGAAGTATTAGGCGCCATGACACTTGACCTCTTTGCTGTGTTGTTCGGCGGCTTGGTAGCAATGGTGCCAGTATTTGCAAAAGATATTTTGAAGGTTGGCCCTATTGGCTTTGGCTGGTTGAATGCAGCTGCTGATATAGGTGCCATCATCATTATACTCATTCTCACTTTCTTCCCTATGAAAAAGAACCAGGGCCGAACCCTGTTTTTTGCCGTAGGCGGATTTGGATTATGTATTATTTTATTTGCCCTCTCCAGGACATTCTGGATTTCTTTTACGGCACTCTTGCTATCAGGTGTGCTGGATGGAATCAGTGTGGTGATCCGGGGTACTATCCTGCAATTGAAAACGCCCGATGAAATGCGGGGACGTGTCATGAGTGTGAACAGCATGTTCATCAATAGCAGCAATGAAATTGGTCAATTTGAAAGTGGAGTGGCGGCACGTTTCCTGGGAGTAGTTCCATCTGTAATTTTCGGAGGAACCATGACCTTACTGGTTGTACTCATTACCTGGTTTAAAGCACCCTCCCTGAGGAAAATGCACTATTAGGATCAGGGTTCAGCCTGAATTAATTCCATAATTTTTTCGCGCTCCCCTACGATCCAGATAATATCATCCCATTCAAATTCAGTTTTGGAATCCGGGTTCAGGATACGATTACCGGCGCGTTCGATACCTACTACCAGGCCATTGGTTTTTTCCCGGATGCCCGAATTGCGAATAGTTTTGCCTTTCAACTGGTTGTGTTCATCCACGCGAATTTTCATCAGCTTGATTTCTTCTTCCTCAGTTAACAACGGCATGGATTCTGGTTCAACGATGGGTCGGAAGACCTGTAATTGCTGGTCGGTTCCAATCACTGCCAACTTATCGTAGGGATAGATTTTCTCTGTACGTTGTGGCGCCATAATTATTTTCTTACCTCTTTCAATAGATGCGATATTGATGCCATAACGTTCACGCCAGGCAAGTGTTTCCAGGTCTTTACCGAGGCAGGAAGCTTCCGGACTAATGGTAAAATAAGCCAGGTGCGCATCCCAGGGACTGAGCGTGCTGGTAGCACCCGTATTGGCAATCATATCTCGGTGGTTCAGGTTTGTCATAAAGCGACGCTCAATACGGGCATAAAAAGATTGCAACCTCTTTGAAAAAATAAACAACACTACGGCTAATACTACAATGGCTCCAATCAATGCGATTAACCCTGAAAATAACTGACTCAATAATAAGAAAAGGTAAAAAACTGCCAACAGGTTTCGTAACACTTCTACCATAACCAAAGGGCCATGGTTTACCTGTTCATTTAACCAGAGACTGGTATAGGCACCGCGTTGTGGCTTTTTGATGGTAAGTGCCCAAATAAAAGGAGATGCTACCAATAAGGTTAAAACAACTGTTAGGATATGAGCCGTGATTGGCTGCTCCAGCATTTCCAACAGCCATGGATCCACAAATTTTACTGCCAGAAAAATGGCAGCCAGAATGATAACCGAATTCAGCACGATGATGTAGAAGTAAGTACGGAATACCATTTTCCAGTCGGCATCAGCAGGTATTTGTTGTGCTCCGGAACTGTATCGGTTCAAGCGATTTCTCCACCTGGGAGGTAATGTTTTATCAATCCATTTATACAGGGGTACGGCCGCCTTGATCATAAAGGGAGTAGAGAATGTTGTGATAACCGAAACGCCCACTGCAATCGGGTATAAAAAATCAGACGTCACACCCAGGCTAACTCCTAGCGTTGCAATGATGAAGGAAAATTCTCCGATCTGCGACATACTCATACCCGCCTGCAAACTTTGCTTTAAGGGCTGGCCGGAAATAAAGGAGCCGATGGTAATATTGATGGTTTTTCCGAAAATAACTGCCAGGGTAATGATCAATACCGGCATACGATATTCCCATAAAAGCTTTGGATCTATCAACATACCAACCGATACAAAGAACACCGCGCCAAATAAATTTTTCACTGGTTGCATCTGGTGTTCAATATCTTCCGCCTGGGTTGTTTCTGCCAGCACAGACCCCATAATGAAAGCGCCTAAGGCTGCAGAAAATCCTACATAAGTTGCGAGTAATACCATGCCCAAACACATGCCGAGTGAGATAATCAACAGGGTTTCATTATTCAGCCACCTGTTGACCCATCTGAAAAAACTGGGAATAACCAGGATGCCAAACAGAAACCAAAGGCTTAGAAAAAAGACCAGTTTCACCACTTCGATCATCAAATCAAGTCCTGAAAACTGTTGACTGACAGCAACGGTAGACAACAGTACCATTAAAAGTACAGCCACAATGTCTTCTATTACCAGCATCCCCATTACCATACTGGCGAAACTGGTGGATTTCAGGCCCTGTTCTTCAAAGGCTCTTATAATAATAGTAGTAGATGAAATGGAAATGATCCCGCCCAGAAAAATACTGTTCATGGTGGACCATCCCAGGATACTGCCGGTGGTATAACCCAGCAGAAACATACCCGTAATTTCAAAAATACCGGCGATGGAGGCCGATCCTCCAACCCGCATGAGTTTTTTAAAACTGAATTCCAATCCCAGGTTGAACAACAATACCACCACCCCGATCTCCGCCCATATTTTAATATTTTCTATATCACCGATGGTAGGGAAAAAATTGAAATTCGGTCCAACTAAC
>JALOMU010000100.1 GCA_025455285.1 Flavihumibacter sp. | reverse complement strand
AACCGGAGGCGGAGTAGTTGCAGACCAATAATAGGGTACCACTTTAATAGCCAGCATAACAGCCAATAAAATCAATATCCCGATTCGTTCCTTTTTGGAAAAATGCAGATAATCCCCGACCCACACTTTCCATCCCTTCTTTTTCATACCACAACCTACTACTTAAAACAAGCCAGGTCAAGCGTGAAAAAACGGTTTTATGCCTGTATTCTTAACCCATCATAGGCAAGTTGGATTCCAGCGGGCAAACTGGCATTGATGAGTTCGTGCAGTCCCAACTGGTGACTGATATGCGTAAAATAGGCATTGGGAACTTTAAGTTCCTGTACTACCGCAACAGCCTCTGATAAAGTAAAATGAGAAATGTGTTTTTCATGTCGCAGTGCATTCAGCACCAGGTGACTGCTGCCGCGGATCTTGTCCATTTCATCCGGATCAATCCGGTTGGCATCGGTGATATAGGTAAAATTGCCAAACCTGAAACCAAGTACCGGCATCCGCATATGCCAAACCAGGATAGGCGTAACCGTTATATCGCCTACTGTAAATGAATCCATATCAATCTGGTTGATCTGAATCTCCGGCACGCCAGGATACCTGGTCTCCGTAAATGCATAAGGAAACTCCCGGATGATATTCATCTGGGTCATCTCATTCGCATAGATCTGCATCGGCTGCTGAGAAAAATAATTATAGGCCCGAACATCATCAAGTCCGGCTATATGATCCTTATGTGGATGTGTGAAAACAATTGCATCCAGCTTACTTACCCTTGCCCTTAACATCTGGTATCGGAAATCCGGCGTGGAATCTACCACCAGTGTAGTTGTGGCCGATTGCACCAGGATACTTGAGCGCAGTCGGTTATCTCTTGAATCAATTGAGCGGCATACCTCGCAATCGCAGGCGATCATCGGCACCCCACTGCTGGTACCGGTTCCTAAAAATGTTATGGTTATGGGAGTAGACAGGAGGAAATCTTAAGCTTGATTGGAATCAGTGGCTGCATCATCGGAGGCAGCAAGGCGGTGCCTTTCAATAATATCAAAGTAGGTTTTTTTGGCTTCCGGACTCAATTCCTCCGGATTCACCTGTAATTGCGGAACCAGATCCATCATGGTATTGATCTTTCCCTCCAATTGCAGGAATTTATTCAGGACCACCACCTTCTTCTGTTCAAGGATACAATAACCGCTCTGGAAGGTACCGCGTTCCATTCGAACAATATACCCTGCTTCTTCCAGCACCTGTTCAATCTTGTTTAATGTAGCCTGTGTGTACTTCATATACCTGTCAAAGTACAAAAATACCGAAACCTGCTGGCCGAACCCCCTATTTACTGCACATTTTGATCACAGGCACGATCATTTCCTCCATACTTACGCCACCGTGCTGGAATGTATTACGATAATAATTTACGTAATGATTGTAATTATTCGGATAACAGAGATAGCCATCCTCCTTGGCAAAAATGAAAGATGAATTCACCGTAGGTACCGGCAATCCTGCTTCCTTCGGATCCCGAAATGCCAGCACTTCCTTGGATTCATAATTCAGGTTACGCCCATGTTTATAGCGAAGGTTGGTAGTCGTCTGTTTATCACCCACCACTTTATGAGGGGTATTTACACGCACGGACCCATGATCCGTAGCCAGGATCAGGTTAATTTTTTTACCTGCAATTTTTTTCAGTGCCTGAAACAGGGGAGAGTGTTCAAACCAACTGGTTGTAATACTGCGATAACTGATCTCATCGCTGGCCAGTTCCTTTAACACTTCCATTTCCGTTCTGGCATGACTTAGCATATCCACAAAATTGTAGACGATCACATTCAGGTCGTTGCTAAGCAAATTATGAACATTGCTCACCAATTCATTACCCGCCTGGTGATTCACCACCTTGATATAACTGTATTTGATATTGTCTTTCTTTAATCGCTTTAACTGCCCTTTAAAAAAAACTTCCTCCTGCAGATTTTTTCCCCCTTCCTCTTCATCGTTTTTCCATAAATCCGGAAAGGATTTTTCAATCTCTGATGGCATTAGCCCCGCGAAAATTGCATTCCTGGCATACTGTGTAGCAGTAGGCAATATGCTGTAAAACGTATCCTCTTCCAGTATCCGGAAATAATTGGCAAAAATTGGCTGAATCGCCTTCCACTGGTCAAAGCGCAGGTTGTCAATCAAAATGAAAAAGGTTGGCACTCCCGGTTCCAGGTGCGGCAACACCTTAAACTGAAAAACAGTGTTGCTCATGATCGGCGCATCGCTTGATTTAGGATGTACCCAGCTTAGATAATTTTTGGCGATGAATTTGCAAAACTCATTGTTGGCTTCTTTCTTTTGAGAAAGAAAAATTTCCTGCATCTCCGGACTATCACTTTTCTCCATCTCCAGTTCCCAGTACACTAATTTTTTATAAATATCCATCCATTCGTTGTAGTCCGGATTACTGTTGAGGGCCATAAATAAATCACGAAACTGTTGCTGATAGGCAGAAGTTGTTTTTTCTGCTACCAGTCTTCTATTATCCAATATTTTTTTCAGGCTCAGCAGTACCTGGTTGGGATTCACCGGTTTAATTAGATAATCACTGATCTGCGAGCCAATCGCATCATCCATCAGGTTTTCCGTTTCATTCTTAGTGATCATCACTACCGGCACCTGTTGATTGATTTCTTTGATCTTAGCCAGCGTTTCAAGTCCGGTGATACCCGGCATACTCTCATCCAGCAACACTACATCAACCAGATGTTCCTTAACATATTCAATCGCATCAAATCCATTGGCAAGCGTGTGTACGGCATAACCTTTGTTTTCAAGGAAGAGTTTCTGCGATTGCAGACTTTCCATTTCATCATCCACCCAGAGTATGTTGGCTATTGGCATAGACTCAAATGTAATTTATCTCTCCGGCTTCGTACTTTTGCCGGCTAGCTATTAGAAGAATTTAACAAATAAAGCAAGGAATGGCGGAACGGAGAAAAATCATCAATGACCCGGTGTATGGCTTTATCACCATTGATCACCCCCTGGTGTTTAAGGTAATTGGCCATCCTTATTACCAGCGGCTGCGCAGGATCCAGCAAATGGCTTTCGCGCACCTGGTGTATCCGGGAGCTGTTCACAGCAGGCTTCACCATTCGCTCGGTGCCTATCACCTGATGTGTAATGCCCTGCAGGAACTAAGAAGCAAAGGTGTGGCAATTACACCCGAAGAAGAGCTGGCCGCCAAAATTGCGATCCTGTTGCATGATATCGGTCACGGTCCTTTTTCTCATGCACTCGAGCATACCCTGATTGAAGGCGTGCACCATGAAAGCATCAGCCTGCAGATCATGCAAGTGCTGAACAAGGAAAATGGGGGTGCGCTGGATACCGCCATTCAGATTTTCAGCAACACCTACGAAAAACCATTCCTGCATCAACTCGTATCCGGACAATTGGATGTAGACCGGATGGATTATCTGACCCGCGACAGTTTCTTCACCGGTGTATCTGAAGGCGTGATAGGTTATGATCGGATTATCAAAATGCTGACAGTAAAGGATGGTGAGCTGATGGTGGAAGAAAAAGGAATTTTCTCCATAGAGAAATTCCTGGTCGCACGGCGCCTCATGTACTGGCAGGTTTACCTCCACAAAACTGTATTGGGAGCAGAAAAAATGCTGGTGAATAGTATTCGTCGGGCCAAGCATTTGCTCCAATCGGGCACCAACCTGCCAATTCCCTCTCCCGTGCTGGAACTTTTCCTCCATCAACAGACTCCAGTCCCGTTGGAAGGCGATCGGCTGGATGCTTTTTGCCAGTTGGATGATTACGACCTGATGGCTGCTGTAAAAACCTGGAGTCACCATCCTGATAAGGTATTATCCACCCTCTGCAGGATGTTGATCAACCGAAAATTGTTGAAAGTCAAGTTACAGGCAGAACCCATGGAACCAGCTTCAGTGGCTGCCATCCGGCAAAACCTGTTGCAGCAGACCGGCTTTTCAGAAGAAGAATTGGACTATTTTGTATTCAGTGGAGAGACCAGCAACACGACGTATGATCCAAAGGAAGAAAGGATCCGTATACTTTTCAAGAATGGGACGGTGCGTGATATATCTGAAGTAGATAATGCACTTATTCAGCACAATTTATCCCGCCCTATTAAAAAATACTACTTTTGCTGTTTAGATCCGGGATCGGCTACATAAAATATATTATTCTATGCAATTCAGTGCTTCACAAATCGCACTACTCATTAATGGCAAAGTAGAAGGAGATGCTCAGGCTACAGTAGGATCATTTGGAAAAATCGAAGAAGCCAAAGCCGGACAACTGGCCTTCCTGGCCAACCCCAAATACGAAGACCATCTTTACACTACCAGCGCATCCATCGTTATCATCAATGAAAACCTGGAACTCCGCCAGCCCGTTAAAGCCGCACTGATCAGAGTGCCGGATGCTTATACTGCCTTTGCTACGTTGTTATCCAAATACCAGGAATTAAAAACACAGCAACTCGTTGGCCGACAGGAACCGGTATTTGTAGCCGAGTCGGCTAAAATCGGCGAACAGGTTTTCCTGGGTGCTTTTGTTTACATAGGAGAAAATGTAGTAATTGGTAATAACGTAAAAATATTCCCCAATAGTTTTATTGGTAATAATGTCCACATTGGCGATAATACCATCATCCATGCGGGTGTAAAAATTTATCACGATTGCCAGCTTGGCAAAAATATCAATGTACATGCTGGAACCGTAATTGGCAGTGATGGATTTGGATTTGCTCCCCAGGCAGATGGCAGTTTTAAAAAAGTACCTCAGATCGGTAATGTAATTGTGGAAGATTATGTTGAGATATGCGCAAATGCAACCATTGATCGTGCAACGATCGGCTCAACTATTATACGCAGTGGTGCCAAGCTGGATAACCTGATCCAGGTAGCGCATAATGTAGAAGTAGGAAATAATACAGTAATCGCAGCGCAGGCCGGTGTAAGCGGCAGCACCAAAATCGGGAACAATGTTATGATCGGCGGACAAGCGGGCATTGTTGGACATATCAGCATAGCCGATGGAACCAAGATAAATGCACAAAGTGGTGTAAGCAAGTCCATCAAACAACCCAATACAGCAGTAACCGGATCTCCTGCCTTTGATTATACCAGTGCCTTGCGCAGCCAGGCCTTGAGCCGTAATCTGCCTGACCTTGAAAAAAGACTGAAGGAACTGGAGCAACTCGTAAAGCAATTGCTGGCAGAACGGGTGAATCTCTAATTTCCCTTTTGGATTGATGCGTTATATTTGCCCTTCAATTTTAAGTATGGACGCAAATTTCAATCCCGATAAGCAGCATACCGTTGGAGCGGAGATCAGTATTTCAGGAACCGGCCTGCATACCGGTGTCAAAGTTGACATGACTTTTCGGCCTGCCGCACCCGGATTTGGAATTCAGTTTCAGCGGATAGACCTGGCCGGCCAACCAATCATTAAAGCGGATTGTGACCTTGTTACAGACACTTCTCGCGGTACGACCCTGGAAGACAATGGTGCAAGAGTCAGCACGGTTGAGCATGTGCTGGCGGCACTGGTAGGTATGGGCGTGGACAATGTGCTGATTGAAATCAATGGCCCTGAAACTCCGATTATGGATGGCAGTTCGCAGCCCTTTGTAGAACTTCTTCAGGAAGTCGGTGTTCAGGAACAGCCTGCTGCCAAAGCCTGGTACAGCATTGATGAGAACATCTATCATTACGATGAGAAAAAGCGGGTTGAAATGGTGGCTATGCCATCCATGGATTACCAGATTACAACCCTGATCGATTTTAATAGCCCGGTTTTGGGCACCCAACACGCCGGTCTCAAGAATATGCGGGAGTTTGTGAAGGAGATTGGTCCATGTCGGACTTTTGTATTCCTGCATGAACTTGAGATGTTGCTCGATAACAACCTTATCAAAGGAGGCGATATCAATAATGCCATCGTGGTAGTAGACAAGCCCGTAACCGAAGATGAAATGCAACGTCTTGCAAAATCCTTTGGCCGGGATAAAATGGAAGTAAAGCACGAAGGTTATCTGAACAACCTGGAGCTTCGTTTCCCGAATGAACCTGCCCGGCACAAACTGCTGGATGTGGTGGGCGACCTGGCCCTGATCGGATATCCGGTAAAGGCAAGGATCATCGCCAACCGACCGGGTCACAGTACCAATGTGGAGTTTGCTAAAAAGATCAAACAGTACATCAAAAAGAACCGGCACCTCAAGGATGTTCCGGTGTATGATTGCAACCAGCCTCCAATTTATACTGCGCAGCAGATCGAACAGACCCTACCGCACCGCTATCCTTTTTTACTGGTTGATAAGATCATTGAACTGACTGATAAAATGATTGTGGGAGTAAAGAACGTAACCTTCAATGAACCTTTCTTCACCGGGCATTTTCCTGGCAACCC
>JALOMU010000099.1 GCA_025455285.1 Flavihumibacter sp. | reverse complement strand
TTTTGGTTTCTTTGGGCGTTTCGGTTTTGCAGCCCACCAGGCTGGCGGCCGTAACGGAGAGTCCGGCCAGGCTACCACTTTTTAAAAAATTGCGACGATTCATAACATTGAATGTACTGATTCTGTGAGTTATCTGGAGCAGGTTGGGGTAGGAATTCTACAAGCTGTTGATGGTGTTCCTCTCTTGGGGTATAAAAACCTGAACGTTTCAGTAATAGGGTGCTGGCACAGGAATTGAACTTATGCAACTAGTTTTTCATAGGATATTGGATTTAAAAACGGGGTGTATGTCAATACTGCCCCCAATCTTGAACTACAATCAGAACAATACAAAAGCCCCTGCATTTTTGATGCGGGGGCTTTGTATACTGCTACTAATATAAAGACTTAAATATATTTTGTTTTACCTGGAACTGCAATTGGATAGAATCCATCCGCACCGGGAACAATTGATGGAACAGCTGTCCAGCTGAACTCTTTCGGCATAATATCCAGTCCGGAATTGATTGCTTTATCCCATTCAATCACCTGGCCGCTATAAGTAGCCATACGACCCAATATGGAAGTCATGCTGCTCTTTGCACCATTTTCTGCATCGGCAAATTTATATTGACCTTTTGCGATGGCCTCAAACAATTCATCATGTTCCGTCTGATAGGGATTGTTCTCTGTATTGCTGTCGAATTTGTATAGCTGTTTTCCTTTAAAGTCTGTGATACTGCCTGCACCAGTGGAGATACGTCCTTTGGTACCGATCAGTAATTCATCCACGCGCGCCATGGTGCCGGGAATATGGCGGCACTGGCTGTTGAGGATAGAGCCATCCGCATAGGTAAATTCAACAAAATGGTGATCAAAAATTTCACCATGGTCTTTCCCATTCCGTACCTGGCGGCCACCCATACCCTGGGCTTTCACCGGGTAGGCACCTTTGAACCAGTTGATCACATCAATATTGTGGATGTGCTGCTCTGTAATGTGATCGCCGCAAAGCCAGTTGAAATAATACCAGTTGCGCATCTGGTATTCCATTTCTGTTTGTCCGGGTTTACGCTCCCGCACCCAAACACCATCATTGTTCCACCAGGCTTGTGCTGAAGTGATCTCGCCGATCAGGTCTTTGCGTTTGAAGAGTTCGCGGTAGGAGTTTTGATAGTGACGCTGAAGTCCTACCACCACATTCAGTTTTTTCTGTTTCGCGATGGCGGCAGCAGCGAGTACTTTCTGTACACCGGCAGGATCTACTGCAACCGGCTTCTCCATGAAAATATGTTTACCCTGTTTAACCGCTTCTTCAAAATGAATGGGACGAAAACCGGGAGGAGTTGCAAGGATAACTACATCCGCCAGCGGTATGGCTTTCTGGTAACCATCAAAACCACTGAAACGTCTTTCTTCCGGAACATCAATTTTTGCTTTGATGGTTGGATTTTCTTCTGCTTCACCCATAATGGCTTTCAGTGAACTGTCTAGGTTGTCGCGAAAGGCGTCGGCCATCGCAACCAGTTTTACATTTTGCTTGGTAAGCAGTGCCTGGATGGCAGCACCGGTACCACGACCGCCACAACCAACTAGGGCAATTTTAATAACATCTGAGGAACCTGAGAAAAAATTGGCCTGTGAAAGCAGGGGAGCGGCCATCAGTCCGCCAGCCAGCAAACCGGAATTTTTTACAAACTCGCGGCGGCTTTTGCCGGCATCTTTGGAAGCATCGTGTATCATATCGGAAGTTTAGAAGTTTGAATGTAGTTGGTTTCCCTGGTAAATTATGTTACAATTTTATCCATTAATTGCCTAATATTTCCTTGAAGAAGGCTGTTGCTTCTTCTTTTGTGGGTTGCTGAAGTGGGCGCACTACGCGGAACCCGACAGATGCGGCATCCGTAAGCCACCAGCGGCTCTTGGGGATTTGCGGATCCCTTTTGTTCCAGGAGGGGTCAGATTGCTGACGGTCTGAGCAGCGCAGGGCTGCCTCCAGGTCGGTATAACCACCTCCTTTTAACACCTTCGGGTATTTGACAGGGTTTACAGCAACCCGGGGATCCCGGGGCTCACCGGTTAATTGTTGCAGGCGATCTTCCTGGTAGTGATCCAGGGTCCACTCACTTACATTCCCCAGCATATCATAGAGGCCCCAGGCATTTGGTTTTTTCTGTCCGCTTTTCTGAAACTTGTTTTTGCTGTT
This sequence comes from Flavihumibacter sp., assembly GCA_025455285.1. Taxonomy (GTDB): domain Bacteria; phylum Bacteroidota; class Bacteroidia; order Chitinophagales; family Chitinophagaceae; genus Flavihumibacter. Next base: position 4,312 of record JALOMU010000099.1, on the reverse strand, counting down.
GCCCTTGAACCAGGCATAGTCGCCGAGCTGTTTGGGATCATCCCCATAATAATATGCAGTAGTGCTGCCTGCCTTACAGGCATATTCCCATTCGGCTTCTGTGGGCAGGCGATAGAAGATGCCGGTTTTATCATACAGCCAGCGGCAGAACATCAGGGCAGTAAACTGCGACATAGAATTGACCGGGAACCCACCTTCCTTGCCCATGCCCCAGGTGAGATCGATGTACTGGGCACTGGGCCGGGTAACTGCATCTACTTTAGAGTTCTGGCTGGTGTTGGCATCTTTGAAATAGACATCGAAAATATCTCTGCTGAGTTCAAAGCTGGCCATCCAGAAGGCGGAGAGCTGAACCTTTTGTTGCGGGCCTTCATCCGGCTGGCGGTTTTTCTCCGTATCCGGACTCCCCATTAAAAAGGAGCCGGCAGGAATTGGCACCATGGACATTTCCAGGGGGGTGCCCGGAATGGTTTGTTTGTAGGGTTTGAAATCCGGGTTAGTTTCCTGGGCCAGGGTAACTTGTGAAAGCGAAAGCAGCAATCCACCTGCTGCAAGGATTTTCTTCATAATCATAACAACTAAGCTATAAATCTAGGATTAATGTTCGGGTTCAGGTGACGCAAACGTTTTCATAAATTCTTCAAAGCCGGGTGTGTGCCGGAAATGCAGTTGCTCATTTTTGTATTCAGCTACCAGGAAATCGGCATTCCATTTTCGGGCCAGGCGTTTTGCTTTTCTGTGAGAAAGCAGGCTGACGGACTTGGTCAGCCAGTCGGCCACTACGGGATCCTTTGCTATAACGGTAACGGATAAGCGTTTTGTAATACCATACCCGGATTTTGGATTCAGGATATGGGAATAACGCTTGCCTTCATGTTCCATGTATTGATATAAATCGCCGGAGGTAGTGACAGAATGATTTTTTAAAAGAAGGTGTTCGTGTAACCATTCTGCTTCGTGGTGGGGGGTATTGATTGCCACAACCCAGCCGGCTTTACCGGGGGGATTACCTCTCGCAGTGATATCGCCGCTCACATCCACCAGGGCGGCAGTAATGCCCTGGACAAGCAGGAAACGCATTACTTTGTCTCCAATATATCCTTGTGCGATGCCACCCAGATCGAGCTGGATTCCTGCTTTGAGCATGCGGGCGGTACCTGTTTTGGGATCCAGCTGCAGGTATTTCATGCCGGTCAGTTCTTTGGCAGCAGCAATGGCTTCTTTGGAGGGCCATTGATCGGATTGGCGGGCTGCGCGCCAGAGTTTGGTCAGTCGGCCTATGGAGATATCAAAACTGCCCTTGCTGGTGGCGTGGGCTCTTTTGCTCAGCAGCAGGATATCAAAAAGGGCAGGAGAAATCGGATGATAGTTGGCTGTATCGGCTGCACTGGCGCAGAACCGGTTGAGCTCACTGTTGGGGTCATAATCCGTAAAGATGGCGGCCAGGCTGTCAACGATATGAAATGCCCGGGTTGCAATCTGTTGTGCCTGAAGGCTGTCGGTATGATAAAATACAATGGTAAAAGGCGAGGCCATTTTGGTTTCCACAAACTCGAAGCGTTTCGGTTGTGCGTAACTGGTATAGCCGGCAATTAACCAGGACAGGGAAAAAATTAACTTCTGGGTCAAATTGGTCGTTTTTGAACGGGATTCCGGTAAATTTAGTCATCAAATTGTTTTCCATGCAAAGAAGAAATTTTGTTCGCCAGTCTTTACTAGCCGGGGGAGCCCTGGCCGGAGGGGTTTTAACAGGAACCAGTGCCCTGGCAGCAGCCGGGGAGAAAGTGGATACCAGTTCTTTATCGGAAAAGCCTTTCAACCTGGATTATGCCTTTCACGATGGTATGTTTTCAAGCCATGCCGGCAAAGATTTCATTGAGCAGATCAAGTTTGGGCACAGCATGGGGTTCCGGTCCATTGAGGACAATGGTATGATGGGGCGTTCGGTAGACCAGCAGAAAAAGATAGGCGAAACGCTGGCTAAACTGGGCATGCGGATGGGGGTTTTTGTGATCACTTCGGACAGCTGGCATTGGAAAACATCTTTGACTACCGGTAAGAAAGAGCATATTGACCGGATGAAAAAGGATTGTTATGAAGCGATTGAAGTAGCCAAACGCTGTGGTGCAAAATGGATGACTGTGGTGCCTGGTAATTACGATCGCAGTCTGCCTCATGATCAGCAAACCGCCAATGTGATTGAAGCGTTACGTATCGCATCCGATATTCTGGCACCGCATGGATTGGTGATGGTACTGGAAGCACTAAGTGATAACCCGGACTTGTTCCTTCGTTATACCAACCAGACTTACATGATCTGTAGGGCGGTTAATAGTCCGGCTTGCAAGTTTTTATATGATATGTACCACATGCAGCGCAATGAAGGAGATATCATCAAAAATATTGATCGTACCTGGACAGAAACGCCTTATTTCCAGATTGGTGATAACCCGGGAAGAAATGAACCGGGAACAGGTGAAATGAATTACCGCAATATTTTCAAACATATTCATTCAAAAGGATACAAAGGAATATTGGGAATGGAGCATGGAAATGCGAAACCTGGCAAAGAGGGTGAGTTGGCGTTGATAAAAGCTTATCGCGATGCTGATAATTTCATCTAGCAGGAAAAGTTTTCAGTAATTGGACTAATCCTGCTTAAATATTAACCTTATTAGGTCGAAGGGTAGAAAGCAACAACGCAAAAGGACTAAATTGAAGGCGAAACAATAAACCTTCATCAAAAAAGCGCTCGTGAAGTTTTCTACTCTTTTTTTTGCGGCAGCGATGACACTGACTGCCGGCAGGATTACAGCACAGGAAAATGAAAATCCTCCTGCTTCGTTTAACCATATCCGTTATAGCCATCAGTTTACAGCTGGTTTGATTGCGCCTTTTCCATCCAGGTATGGAAGGGAAGCGGTATACAGTGATGAGCTGGCCTATCTGTATTTTAATAAGCAGTTGCAGGAACCAAAGGAAGGCGCTAATGTTGGAACTACCGCAGACGGACAACCGATAGTTTGGGAATCATTGGATCTCGACAGCACAGGCCGGCTGCGTCCAAAGAGAGGGCGGGCATTGGGAGGTGCGCCTGCTGGTCCGGGTGTGCAGGCCGGAGCAACCAGGGGTGGCTTATCCTGGGGCAGCCGGATCATTTATCTGACCTATACATCAGCAAAAGCACAAACTGCGATTTTGTCCGTCAAAGGAAACAGTAGTGTATTGATCAATGGAGAAATGCATACCGGAGATCCTTATAACATGGGATTTCTGTTCATACCGGTTCAACTGAAAAAAGGGAAGAATGAATTTTTCCTTCGTGGGTCAAGTGCTGTTGCCAGTTTATTATTTCCATCCAGACCGGTGCAGTTACAGGCGGAAGATATGACCTTGCCACATATTGTACCTGGTGTTCAAACCGGAATGCAGGAAGGAGGAGTGGTGATCGTGAATACAGGCAATCAACCCCTGAAAGGATTGCGTATACAGGCCATCGTATCGGGACAAAGCCAGGAGACAACTTTGCCTGATATACCGGCGATGAGTACCCGAAAAGTGGCATTTCGCTTTGATGGATCAGGTATTACCACCAAAGGATCTTTTACCGGAACCCTGAATTTATTGAATGGCAGAACGATCCTGGATCAGCGCTCTTTCACTGTGGAGAGTATGAATCCGGGAGAAGCCTATAGCAGCACTTTTATCAGTGAGATTGATGGAAGTTTGCAATATTATTCAGTACGTCCGCAAACACCAGGTTCTGTATGGGAGCCAGGAAAAAATGCACTGTTTTTATCTGTGCATGGAGCAGGCGTGGAAGCGATTAGCCAGGCAAGAGCGTATAAATCCAAAGATTGGGGAACGCTGGTAGCAGCAACCAACAGAAGGCCGCGCGGATTTAACTGGGAGGACTGGGGCCGATTGGATGCCTTGGAAGTATTGAGTTTCGCAAAGCAACGATTCCAGCCGGATCCGGCAAAAGTATACCTGACAGGACACTCAATGGGAGGGCATGGTACCTGGTTTTTAGGAGCAACCTATCCCGATAAATGGGCAGCGATTGCGCCCTGTGCAGGTTATCCAACCATGAAAGGCTATGGTTCGGCAGATGGGTTGATACCTGATAGCAGTGGTAACCTATATGAGCAACGATTGATAAGGGCCAGTAACCAGAGTGATGTGATTAAACTGGCATCCAATTATAAGCATCATGGGGTTTATATTTTCCATGGAGATGATGACCGTACCGTATCGGTTCGGTATGCACGCCAGATGAGAGAGCTGCTGGGAACCTTCCAGCCTGATTTTG
>JALOMU010000098.1 GCA_025455285.1 Flavihumibacter sp. | reverse complement strand
CGACACCCTCTATGTGGAAGGATACGATGAAAATTCACATGTAGCGGTTGAAGTAGCCCTTTCCTATAACAACGATTTCAAGGAGCATATTTTCTCCTACGTAAATAATATCAACACCATTGAAGGTGGTACGCATGTAACAGGTTTTCGTCGCGCACTTACCAGGGTATTCAAAAGCTATGGCGATAAGCAGGGACTTTTCGAAAAAGCCAAGATTGAAGTGGAAGGGGACGACTTCCGGGAAGGTCTCAGCTCCATCATTTCGGTAAAGGTTCCGGAACCTCAGTTCGAAGGACAAACCAAAACCAAACTCGGAAACAGTGATGTTAGCGGTGTGGTAGAAACCACAGTTGGTCGCGCGCTTGAATCCTACCTTGAAGAAAACCCTAAGGAAGCAAGAAATGTTATCTCCAAAGTGATCCTGGCTGCCCAGGCCCGCGTGGCTGCTAAAAAAGCCCGCGAAATGGTGCAGCGGAAAACGGTGCTGTCGGGTGGTGGCTTGCCGGGTAAACTGGCAGATTGCTCCGAGCGCGATGCAGAACGTTGTGAGTTGTATCTTGTCGAAGGAGACTCAGCAGGTGGTACTGCCAAGCAGGGCCGTGATAGAAATTTCCAGGCCATCCTGCCACTCAGGGGTAAGATCCTGAACGTGGAAAAAGCCATGGAGCACAAGATCTATGAGAACGAGGAAATCCGGAATATTTATACCGCGCTGGGAGTAACTGTAGGTACGCCAGAAGATCCTAAGGCATTGAATCTCAGCAAACTTCGTTACCATAAGCTGATCATCATGACGGATGCTGATGTGGATGGATCCCATATCGCAACCCTCATCCTGACCTTCCTGTACCGGTACATGTCTGAAATGGTGCTTAATAGATATGTATACCTGGCCCAACCACCCCTTTACCTGGTTAAGAAAGGAAAGGAGCAGGGTTATGCCTGGGGGGAAGAAGACCGCAAAATGCTGGTCGAAAAGTTTGGTGGAGGCAAGGAAGACAGTGTAACCATTCAGAGATACAAGGGTTTGGGTGAGATGAATGCCACCCAGCTTTGGGAAACCACCATGAATCCGGATACCCGCACCCTCAAGCTGGTTACTATTGAAAATGCCGCAGAAGCCGACAGAGTATTCAGCATGCTGATGGGTGATGAAGTGCCGCCAAGACGCGAATTCATTGAAAGTCACGCTAAATACGCCAAAATCGACATCTGATATTAAAATTTTCCTATTTATATCCGCGTATCAGGGGCATTCTAAGATTTTTTGGCTAGCTTGTGCGCGCGTTTTAACCCTTTTGTTCATTTAAAATTCATAAAACATGGCAGATATCAAATTGACCGCATATAACGTAAAGACCAAGGAAAAAGGTGTAGAGATCAAGGACGCAGTGATCACTAAAACTGCCAGAGGTGGTTATATGGCCCAGGGTAATGATGGTAAGGGTAATAAACTTACTACCATGCTCGGTGAAGAGAAAGCCCTTGCTGCTATTAAAGCCGGCATCGCTAAACAAGGCTGGTAATTTTCCAATTCAACGAATAAAAAAAGCACCTGTTCTTTGTGAGGCAGGTGCTTTTTTTTATTTTCATACTCTGTGAGTAAACGATTTTGTCCATATTGGGTTCCGGTCTTCCTGGCGCTTCTATTTTCCTCCGCTGTTTTTAGTCAATCCACGATTGACCCTCCCTACCACCTGAACGGATCCGCATACAAAGAAAATTGTAACTGTTACACGCTGACAGATGCTGCCAATACACAATCAGGCTCGGTGTGGAATATGAATAAAATCAGGCTGGATAATTCATTCGAGTTCAAGTTCGATGTAAACCTCGGTTGCAAAGATGCAGATGGAGCCGACGGTATGGTATTTATGCTGCAACCCATTTCCACCAATATTGGATCGCAGGGTGGAGGTATTGGGTACGATGGCGTTCGTCCATCAGTGGCCATTGAAATTGATACCTGGCAAAACCTGGAAAACAACGATCCTACTTATGATCATATCAGCATTCAATTGAACGGCGATATCAGACATGGTGGTAGTAATAACCTTGCAGGACCAGTAACAGCCATTCTGAACAATAATAACATTGAAGATTGTCAATGGCATGCTTTTACCATCAGATGGGATGCTGATAATAAAATTTTATCTGCTTTCATAGATAATCAACTGCGCGTAACAACAACCATTGATTTAATTAAAGATGTGTTTGGAAATGATCCTTCTGTTTACTGGGGCTTCACCTCTGCAACCGGTGGCTCCAACAATCACCAGCGATTTTGTACTTCGCTGAAAGCAGGATTCGAATTCATTCCAGCTCCTGAAACCTGTGCGCCACAGGAAATCCAGTTGGTGGACCTGGCCCAATCCTTTGGTTTTATAGTTGCCTGGCATTGGAATTATGGCGATGGCACGATTTATAATCAAAAAGTGCCACCACCGCATACTTACTCCGAACCAGGTAACTATACCATCTCAGCAGCAGTACTCGGAAATGATGGCTGCTGGTCAGATACGTTCCGACAGGTCATCACTATCGGATCTATTCCCGAACCTGATTTTTTAGTGCCAGATACCATTTGTGGAGGCTCTATCCTGCAACCGACTGATCAATCCTTTGTTGAGTATGGCACTATCACAGAATGGAACTGGTCAATAAACGGACAACCTTTTACCGGGCAATCTCCACCGGAAATTCAGGTGAATGGTCCGGCTCAGGTTCCCGTGCAACTCAATGTAAAAACGAAAGAAGGATGTGAATCGGGCACTGTTGAAAAGATTGTTTATTTCCTGGAGAAACCGGCCATCAGCCTTCCTTCCCTGGTAAGTGCTGCCTGTGTGGGCGATGAAGTTTTCCTGGAAGCCAGCTCTAATCTGCCCTCCAATCCTGTTGTTGAATGGGCCTGGACTTCCGGAATCGGGACTGCAACAGCAGAACGATTTCGTTTAACCAGCAATAGAGCAGGAGATTATCCAATTCAGCTACGGGGACTGGGTTCCAATGGTTGCTGGAGTGATCCGGTTGAACATATCGCCAGTTTCTTTCAGACAAGGGCCAATGCCGGGAGGGATACCATCGCGGCGATCAACCAGCCAATTCAGTTAAATGGCTCAGGCGGACAATACTATAACTGGTCGCCGGCCGGTGCAGTTAATGATCCAACGCTGCCAAATCCTGTTGCTACGCTGGACCGGCCTACCACCCTGGTCCTTACTGCTTTCACGGATGTAGGTTGTGCAACCACCGACTCCGTTCATATCCGGGTTTTTAAAGGTCCCGAGTTATATGTTCCCAATGCCTTTACCCCCAATGGAGATGGCAAAAATGATCGTTTTTCTTTCCTGGCTGTAGGCATGCGAAAAGTTGACTATTTCCGGGTGTACAACCGACTGGGACAATTGGTTTATGATGGCATCAGTTTCGATGGGTGGGATGGTCGCCTGGGTGGAATAGATCAACCTACGGGCACTTATGTGTGGATGATCAGCGGAGAAGACTATAACGGCAATGCCTATCGTAAAAAAGGCAGTTTGCAATTGATCCGTTAAAACTGGGGCGGAATGCTTATTTTTAAAAACAGATTTCACACTTATTCTTCAACGATACGCAAGCAAGTAATATGAAAAAACAATTCTTATCGGCATGCCTCCTGGCAGGCTTCAGCTTCAGTGCCTGTTTTGCACAGAAAGATCCAAAACTGACAGAGCAATGGAATCCGGTACCCCCGGTTATTAATCCAGGTTCAGCTCAACAGGCACCATCAGATGCTATCGTGCTCTTTGATGGTAAAAATCTCTCTGAATGGGTGAGTGCAAAAGATGGATCTACTCCTGCTGCCTGGGTAGTAGAGAATGGCATCTTCACTGTAAAGGCCGGAACCGGTGATATCAAAACCAAACAGGTCTTTGAAGATTTTCAACTGCATATCGAATGGAGAACACCGGCAAAGGTAGAAAGTGAAGGCCAGGGCAGAGGCAACAGTGGAGTTTTCCTGATGGAACAATACGAGTTGCAGGTACTGGATAGTTATGGCAACACTACCTATTCAAATGGTCAGGCCGGAAGCATTTACAAGCAAACCATGCCGATGGTGAATGCGAGTAAAGGTCCGGGTGAATGGCAGACCTACGATGTTATTTTTACAGCACCTCGTTTCCTTGATAACGGAATGCTGAAATCACCTGCAAGAATTACTGTGTTACACAATGGTGTGCTGATTCAGAACAATACCGCTATTGCCGGCGCCACCGAATTCATTGGAATTGCTACTTACAAAAAACATGGCCCAATGGGAATCAAACTCCAGGACCATGGCAACCCGGTGAGTTTCCGGAATATCTGGGTTCGCAAATTGTAATCTTTCCCAAACCAGTCAGAGCCTTTCCTTCCTTGAGGATGGCATCCCGATCTGACAAAGAAATTATATAAAGCGGAGCGGTTCAAAGGCATTGCCAAGAATCGGCTCCGCTTTTACGTTTAACCAGTTCTCCAGCACGGTGGCATATACGCGGCGGAAGTCTATTTTGTATTGCAGATCACCGAGCTTCAGAGAAGTTAAATCATCCAGTTCATTTAGTAAGCCTTTCTGCTTCAAGCCCCCTGATATAAAAAACATATTATTGGCACTCCCATGATCAGTTCCCCTGCTTGCATTCTGTGCCACTCTTCTTCCGAATTCTGAGAAACTCATAATCAGTACATCTTCAAAGCGGTTGTTCTTTTTGAGATCCGTTACAAATGCCTGCAGGGCCTCATTGATCTGACTAAACAAGCGCGATTGCTGCTGATCCTGTGCCACATGCGTATCAAAACTTCCAATGGATACATAATACACTTTCGTGTTGATATCTGAAAGAATCAAAGATGCAACCGTCTTTAAATTGCGACCTAATTCATGGTTAGGATAAACACCGGTTGCTACCTGCTGACTATGCTCATAGATATAGGCTGTACTCTTTTTTGTATCCGCCAATGTTTTATAGAGATAGGAGGCAGTATGTTCCGCATGCTCCCGATCATGTGCATTCAGCAGATCCTGCAGAAAAGGTGATCGTGCCGCCTGGTACAACTTACGCAGATCCTTAAACGCAAATCCGTTTTTTGCCTTTCCTTTTAAAGCGAGACTTAGCATATCATCGATCTCAATGGCCTGTGTAGAATGATTGCAGTCTTTGCATTGGTCATCCAGGAATCTGCCCAGCCAACCGGTTTCCCAATATTGATTTGCTGCACTCGCACTCTGCCAGATATCCATACTTCTGAAATGAGAGCGATCGGGTTCCGGATACCCAACATTATTGAGAATACCCAGCGCTCCTTGCTCATAGAGCTTACCCAAATAATTCAGTGATGGATGCAAGCCTGTTTCATCCGTCAGGCGAATTGCATTTTCTTTTGCAATTGCAATTCCAGGTCTGGATTTATAGTAAATATCATTGCGATAAGGAATTACGGTATTCAATCCATCATTTCCACCGCTTAGCTGCAAAACCACCAACACCTTATTTCCCGCTGGCACTTTATCATCTGCATCAAATGCATGCAAAAACCGGGGCATCATCAATGACGCCGTTGCCAGTCCCGACCCCTTAATAAATGATCTTCTTTTAAGTAACATAGGAAATGTATGGAGTTAACAATATTGGTATTCCGGACACTGCATTAGTAAGATACTGCGACTGGCAAGTAACGCTTCCCTGCTATCCTGCTTACTGTATTTATCCAGCATATGATCAGATGGACTAGTATTGGATTGCAATAGAAACAGCTTCAGTTCCTCCCGCAATTTTTCAATATCGATACCCACGAATGACTGGAAATACAGCGGCCATTTTATTGTAGCTGAAAGTGCCCGGATGGGTCTGGCTGTCTTTCCCATTTGCACATCATCATCTGCTTTAAGGGTAACGGAAATATCTGTTCCTGCACTAACTATTTTTGGTAATTGCAGGCGGTACATCAATGAACTGCTATCAATCCAGGTATTTCCAGAAGGCCATCCGGCTACGTTAGGCGGATTAAACAATACATGGCCCATTATCCGTTGAAAATTAATGGCCGCCTCTTCATTATCAAAGTCCATGGGCAATTGCCGGTTTATTCCAACCCACAATTCAATGGGCGATTTAATTCGGTTGCCGATGTTTTTCTTTTGATAAAACCAGTCCGCAGAAAATATGGTTTGCATGAGTTTACCGATATCATATCCTGATGCATAGAACCCGCTGGCAAGTGAAGCAACTATTTTTTCATCAATCTCTTCATTAACAAAAAAGCGGTAAATTTTTATTCACCCGAATAAGTGGCTGTCCATCCTGTAAATGCCCGGGCTGCTTCTTTGATATCCTCTTCTGAATAATTTCCTTTACCAACGGTAAACAATTCCATTACTTCCCTGGCAAAGTTTTCATTCGGACTGTTTTTTCTGTTCTGATTGGCATTCAGATAATTGATCATAGCCGCAGACTTACTAACGGCCATCAATAAATCCGGGAACTTCCCCAATGCATGGCTTCTGATTACCTGAAGGTATTGTTGCAGATGCAAAACATTACCGGTTCTACAGGCAAAATGATCATGCCAGAAAAATGCCATCTTCTCCCGGAGTTGCGCCTTGCTGCTGATCATTTCTTTTACCCAGAGCCGATTCAGCTTTTTAATTCCCTCCTGGTTAAAATTTCTCAACTCTTTTCTTTCTTCCTCAGTGGCTCCTCTCATTTTTTTACCAACCTCCTCAACAGTCATTCCTTCGTAGGGATTTTTTACTGATTCCAAAAAAACTGGCGGGTTAACGGAATCCTTAAACAAGGCTTTTCTGAATTCTGCCAGCTTCGCTTTTCGGATATCAGGTAGTTCTGCTGCAGCAGGACCAAACCCTGCTCTCCAGGCAAGATGTTGAATAGTAGTTTGAGAAATTCTCAAGTGATATGATTTTGTTATCTAAGACCAGTATGGATTGCTGGAGTTTAATCATTCCTAAATAAAAAATCCGTGGTTGTCCACGGATTTTTTTAAGCTGATTGGAAATTGTTTATTTAATCCACTCACTGCCAAAATAAGGCTGTACTGCTTTGGGTAATCTTATCCCCTCCGGGGTTTGATTGTTCTCCAGCAGAGCAGCAACTATTCTTGGCAGGGCCATAGAACTACCATTCAAAGAATGCAATAATTGTGTTTTGCCTTTTTCATCTTTGAACCGGATTTTCATCCGGTTGGTCTGATAGGCTTCAAAATTGGAAACCGAACTCACTTCGAGCCATTTTTCCTGTGCAGCACTGTACACTTCAAAATCATAGGTGAGTGCGGAAGTGAAGCCCATATCGCCGCCGCATAACCGAAGAATGCGGTAAGGCAGTTCCAGGTTTTGTAAGAGCTTCTCAACATGCAACACCATTTCTTCCAAAACACCATAACTGGTATCTGGATGCACCAGTTGCACTACTTCCACTTTATCAAACTGGTGTAGACGGTTTAAACCACGAACATCTTTACCATAACTACCAGCCTCTCTTCTGAAACAGGGTGTATAGGCAGTCATCTTCACAGGAAGTTCATTCGCATTCAGAATCTCATCGCGGTAAATATTGGTAACCGGTACTTCAGCTGTGGGAATCAGGTAAAAATTATCTGCGGTGGCGTGATACATCTGCCCTTCTTTGTCGGGCAATTGTCCTGTTCCGTAAGCAGATGCCTCATTCACCATATGCGGAGGCAGGTACTCTACATAACCAGCAGCCGTATTATAATCCAGGAAATAACTGATCAATGCACGTTGCAATTTGGCACCCTGGTTTTTATATACGGGGAACCCACTGCCAGTAATTTTGTTACCCAGTTCAAAATCGATCAGGCCATACTGTGATACCAGGTCCCAGTGGGGCTTGGATCCTGCAGCCAGAACCGGCTTCATGCCTCCTTCCCGAACTACTACATTTTCTTCCGGTGTGCGACCAAGAGGCACTTCTGCAGCCGGCAGGTTGGGCAGTTGCACCAGGATATCATGAACCGCTGTTTCGAGGTCGGCCAGTTCAGATGTATCTTCCATTTGTACTTTAATTGCAGCCACTTCCGCTTTCAGCGCCTCTGCCTCCTCTTTCTTGCCCGATTTCATCAGGTTGCCGATTTCTTTGGATGCCGCATTCACCTTGCTTTGCAATTCATCCCGCTCAAACTGGAGTTTTCTTCTTTTTTCATCCAGTGCGATCAGCTCATCCACGAGGTTCAACTGGGAAAAATGTTTTACGGCCAGTCTTTCCTTCACGAAATCAGCGTTCTGCCTGATAAAATTCACCTGTAACATCTCTTTTTGAATTTGACGCAAATATAAGTGACCCGTCCGGTTATCTTTGTACCATGAATGTACAGGACGATTTACAGGTGCGCTGGTGGAACCTGGAAGCTAAGCTGGTGGAGCGTTTCGGTAAGAAGCCAGATATGGAAACGATATTATTCCTGATCGGGATCCAGGAACTGGGAGAAGTAAAGGAAAAGTTCAGCAAGGAACAAAAGCAGGATCTGATGCATGTGGCTGTATGCAGCCTGTTGGCCCAAAGCGGCTATTATGAACTGGAAGGGCGTGATCGCGATGGCTGGCCTCATTTCAGGCAATTAAAAGACCTGCCAATTCTGCCTCCGAATGAGCAGGAGCTCTTTTTAAAAGATCATGTTTTACTCTATTTTGATAAAAATGAGTTGTAGGTTATTAACCTTAAGCCTGGTGTTAGGTGCTCTATTAATAGGTTGCAGTCCCAAAGCGGGGGCTCCTATCCCTAAAAGATTACAGAACAGGGATGTGGAACTACAAACCAGCAAGGGTACCATACGGCTACGATTATACGATGAAACACCTTTGCATCGTGATAACTTCATCCGTCTGGTAAGATCCGGTTTTTATAATGGTATTCAATTCCACAGGGTAATTCAGGACTTTATGATTCAGGCCGGGGATCCTAAATCCAGAAAAGCTGCCGATACGGCTAAGCTGGGAAGTGGTGGACCCGGATATACTATTCCGGCTGAGATCCGTCCGCAGTATTTTCACCGCAAGGGAGTGTTGGCAGCTGCCCGCATGGGCGATAATGTGAATCCAGAAAGAGCCAGCAGTGGCAGCCAGTTTTATATTGTGCAGGGCAGGGTGTTTACAGATCAGTCCCTCGACTCGGTTGAAATCCATCGCCTGAATGGCCGGAAATTACCTGAGGAGCACAGAGCTGTTTACAAAACAATTGGTGGAGCCCCGCACCTGGATCAGGCCTATACGATCTATGGAGAAGTGATCAATAGTCTGGAGGTGGTGGATTCCATCGCGGCAATCAAAACCAGTGGCCGTACAGGTGGAGACCGCCCTCTCGAGCCGGTTGTGATTAGGAAAGTCCGGCTCGTCCGCCGGCCCTAATTCATAATTCATACTTCATAATTCATAATTCTCCATATTTTGCAGCACAAAACGTCAAGACATGAATATCCCTGCAGCATTAAAGTATACGAAAGATCACGAATGGATCAAACTGGAAGGAAATATTGCAACCATTGGCATCACTGATTTCGCTCAGGGGGAATTGGGTGATATTGTATATGTGGAAATCGAAACAGTTGGTAAAAATCTGGATGCAGAAGCTGTGTTTGGAACTGTAGAAGCTGTTAAAACCGTATCAGATCTGTTCTTGCCTGTAAGCGGAACCATTAATGAAGTAAACCCGGCCTTGTCTGGTAGTCCAGAGCTGGTAAACTCCGACCCCTATGGTGAAGGCTGGATGATTAAAATGACAGTTTCCAATCCGGCGGATGTGGAAGCCCTGCTGGATGCGGAAGGTTATAAGACACTGATCGGATAAATCCTTCTTGACAACTGCTAACACATACACAGAACCGGAACTGGTTCAATTGCTCCGGCAAAAAGAGGAGACTGCTTTTAAGTATCTGTATGATCATTATGCAGGTGCCTTAAATGGTGTGATACTTCAAATTATTCCTGATCAGGCTCTCGCATCGGATGTTTTGCAGGAAGTTTTCGTAAACATCTGGCGAAGGATCGAGACCTATGATGCATCTAAGGGAAGATTGTTTACCTGGATGTTGAACATTGCCCGGAATGCGGCCATAGACATGACCCGTTCCAAAGCCTACCAAAACAGTCAGAAAAACCGGGAACTGGATTCTGACGTACATATTCAGCCGGAGGGAACTAATCCTTCACTGGATCATATAGGCTTATCGAAAGTAATCGGGCAATTGAAAGAAGAACACCGGGTATTAATCGACCTGGCTTATCTGAAAGGATATACGCATGAGGAAATAGCAAAGCTGCTGGATATCCCCCTGGGAACCGTGAAAACGAGAATCCGTGCCGCCTTGCTGCAACTTAGAAAATTTTTAACGTGAATGTGCAGGAATACATAGAAAGTGGCAGCATTGAAAGCTGTGTACTGGGACTCGCAGATCAGGCGGAACAGCAGGAACTGGAGCGTATGTGCGCTGCCTATCCTGAAGTTCGGGCTGCACGCGATGCCTTTGAAGCCAGCCTGGAAGCCAGTGCCATGGCCGGTGCGGTTGCACCTCCTCCTGCCCTGCGCGATTCCATTTTTGAAAAAATCACCCAACCT
>JALOMU010000097.1 GCA_025455285.1 Flavihumibacter sp. | reverse complement strand
ACATTCGGATCAAAATCTCCAACAGTAAAATTGTATATCTTTTCTCCCAGCCGGATCTTCTCCCGGATTTCTCCACCCAGTTTCACAATCTCAGATCCAATCAGTGTTTCAGACAAATGACTCAGTTTCATATACGGCAATTTGGGGGGCAAAGGTACGGAAAGGGATGCTCTGCCCGGTTCATTTGTTGACCTTATATTTGCCGGCTCTATGAGTAAACCGGAACGTCAAACCGCCCTCTTTCTGAAACCAAATCGCCTGCGTCAACGCTGGTCGCCGGTGGAAGCTTTTTATATCACCAAACAGGCCAGGGGCGTGGATTTCGCGCGGGAAGCACTGGATGGGGATGTAGTGCGCAAAGCCTTTCCTGCGTGGCCAAGGGTTGCGCAGGAATGCCTTGCTGTTTTAGGAGATGAAGCACTCACCCAACTGGTTCAACAACTTACCCGCACGCATGCAAAACAAAAAGCTGGCACTTCGCTTACTGCTTATATTGATCGCTCCTTTGTGCGGCAGGTACACCAGCTGTTTTCTCAACTACTGGAGCAGGAAGTTGATTTCAGCTGGTACCACCAGACGATCAATCCCCAAACCGGTAATCATCTTACGATCAGTTGTAAAGTGATGCGGCAGGCACCTGAACTGAGGTTTAAGGTGGATAAAACGGAAGCGGGACTCGAACTGATTCCACTTGTTAAAGTAGATATCGAATTTGAACCTCTGAGAGAATTTCAGCGGGAATATTTTTTTCTTTTCAGGGAAAACAGCTACTGGCTATTGAGTATGACAGATTACCAGACCCTTCAGTGGCTGGCAGCCAATGATCCGGCGGTTTATGCTGATGATCCCGCAGGATTTTCTGAGCATGTATTGAAAAGACTGGAGGCGGATTATATCATTGAAATGGGGGCTGTATTAAATAAGGATATCGTGGAAGTGGAACCAATCCATGCGATTTATCTGAGTGAGATCAGTGGTAGCTTCCTGATGCTCACGCCCAGGTGGAACTACGATGGATTCTGGGTAGAAGGTGCATTCAAACTAACGGAGGAGTTTAACCGAAACGGACAAGTATATGTTGTAAAGCGAAATCGGGCAGCAGAACAGGCTTTTCATGATAAACTGCAATCCCTTCACCCGAATTTCGCCAAACAACTGAACGGTGTATTCAATCTTCCATTTGCGGAAGCGAAGAAAAAGCACTGGTTCCTGAAAGTATATCACCGGCTGCTGGAAGAAAATGTGGAACTACTGGGAATGGAGCTGTTACGCACTTTCCGGTATTCTCCTTTCCCTCCGGAAACAACATGTGTAATAATAAAAACCATTGGCAGTTCTCTGCACATTCAATTTTCACTGCGTTTTGGAAGTGAAACGATTCCACTAGCCGAATTGCAAAAGTTATTACTGGCAGGAGTGAAATCAGTGTTACTCAAGGATCACTCTATTGGAGTACTTACCGAAGAATGGTTATCGCGTTACAGTGCGATCATCAAACACGGAAAGATCAAGGGTTCTGAGTTAATCGTTCCTCAATGGATATTGCTGGGCTTGAAAAAAGAAGAAAATTCGGATAGTCATGAGGGTGAGGCAACAGAAAATGGATCCACTGAAGGATCTTATGCTTTGCGAAGAGCCATCGCCAGAGAATGGTGGGAAAAATGGCTGCACTGGCAATCTGCTGAAACGGCCCTGATTCCGGTTCCTTCCATGGTAAACGCAGTATTGAGACCATACCAACAGAAAGGCTTCGAATGGATCAGCCTGCTATCAGAGATTGATGCGGGTGCCTGCCTGGCAGATGATATGGGTTTAGGTAAAACACTTCAAACCATTTGTTTCCTGGCGCACCGGCAGGAAGAGGCGGGAACTGATCTTCGTTTAAGCATGATTGTTTGTCCGGCTACGTTAATGCACAACTGGAGAAAGGAGCTAGAAAAATTTGCACCTTCCCTCCGCTCTTTTGTATATCACGGAACTTCCAGGGATATGGAAGGGTTTCGATCTTCGGGTGCAAAAGTGCTGATTACGAGTTATGGTACGCTTCGTTCGGATATTGAAAATTTGCAGGTCGTGAATTGGGATGTGGTAGTATTGGATGAAAGTCATACGATCAAGAATCCGTCGGCTCAAATCACCCGTGCAGTGTATCAGTTAAAAGCTACTGCCCGGGTAGCTTTGAGCGGTACCCCGGTAATGAATAACACCTTCGATTTGTATGCGCAACTGCATTTCCTGGTTCCCGGTTTATTTGGTCAACCTGAATTTTTCCGCAAGGAATATGCGCATCCGATTGACCGGGAGCGTAATGAGGAAAAAGTGCAGGCATTAAAACAACTGACTGCACCATTTGTGTTGCGAAGAACCAAACAGCAGGTGGCTACCGATCTGCCGCCGAAAACGGAATCAGTTATGTGGTGTGAGATGTCGCCGGATCAGAAAGCGATGTACGAAGAAACAAAGAGCCAGATCCGCGATAGTATTTTCCTGAATATCCAGCAGGAAGGAATTGGAAAGAGTAAACTCTCCATCCTGGCGGGCATGCAGAAACTGCGACAGATTTGTGCGGCACCGGCATTGCTAAAGGATAGCGGATTGGTGCAGGCAGGATCTGTGAAAATCGAAATGTTGATGGAGGAGTTGCAGCATACGCTTCGATCCAATAAAGTATTGGTGTTTTCACAGTTTAAGGGAATGTTGAATCTGATTGGGAAAGCCTGCCAGCAGGCGGGACTTGCCTATTATCATTTTGATGGGGAAACACCACCGGCGAAAAGAGCCGAACTGGTAGAACAGTTCCAGGCGCCGGATAATGAAGTGAATATTTTCCTGATCAGTCTGAAAGCAGGTAATACTGGTTTGACTTTAACGGCCGCGGATTATGTGTTCCTGGTAGATCCCTGGTGGAATACAGCCGTTCAGCAACAGGCGGTTGACCGGGCCTACCGGATCGGCCAAACTAAAAACGTATTTGCTTACCAGATGATCTGTAAAGATACCATCGAAGAAAAAATAATCGAACTGCAGGAGAGGAAGCGTGCGCTGTCACAAACCCTGGTACCGGACGATGAGAGCTTTATCAAACAACTGACGGAAGATGATCTTCAGTATTTGTTCTCGTGACAAAAGGCACGCAGCGATTCCGGAAAGATTGGGTACTTTGCTTCAAATTTTTGAGATGGGTACCATTAAATTAACAACGGAACAGTTTAAAGAGCAGGTTTTCAATTACGAGGGCGCTACAGAATGGTCATATAGTGGTACGCTGCCTGCAATTGTTGATTTTTATGCAGACTGGTGTGGTCCCTGCAAAATGGTAGCCCCGATCCTGGAAGACCTGGCGAAAGAATATGAAGGGAAACTGCTGATCTATAAAGTGGATACCGATGCAGAACAGGAACTGAGTGCTGTATTTGGCATCCAGAGCATTCCAACACTACTTTTTATTCCGATGGGTGAGCAGCCAATGATGCAACCCGGCGCGCTTCCCAAAGCTAGTCTCAAGCAAATCATTAATGATCACCTGATCATTAAACAGGATTAATTCGGTTATGCTTTCCTGTTAAAAAAAAATTTCGGTCGCGGATGGGAGAAAGGTTTAGTTAGGGGTCTAGTAACCATAACTATAACCAAAAACCATTATGAGACGACTACTATGTTTGTTGTCCCTTTTTTGCATTTCTGCAATCACCGTATGGGGACAAGACATTACCGTGACCGGAAGGGTAATCAACGAAGCCAGTGGGAAACCATTGGAGGGAATTTCAGTAACACTTAAAGGATCTGACAGGGGAACATCCACCAATGAGGAGGGGCAATTCTCCATCCAGGCGCCCGGAAATGGCACCCTGGTTTTCAGTGGCATCGGCTTTGGCCAGCTGGAAAAAGCGATCAACAATGCCAGCCAGATTGAGATTCGTTTGAAGGAAACTGCCGGCCAACTGGATGCGGTAGTTGTTACCGCATTGGGCGTTCAAAGGCAGAAGAAAAGCCTGGGGTATGCTACCCAGCAGATCTCCAACGATGACCTGGCAATTGGTCGGGAAAACAATGTAGCCAATGCTTTACAAGGCAGAGCTGCTGGTGTGGTAATCAATCGTACTTCCGGCGGACCAGGTTCTTCTTCCCGTATTTCACTAAGGGGAGAAAGATCATTGAATACTGGTGCCACCGCCAACCAGCCATTAATCGTAATTGACGGGGTGCCTGTTGATAATACCGTTCGTGGCGGTGCTGCCGAGTTCGGCGGATCAGACGGAGGAGATGCCATTGGTAACCTCAACCCGGATGATATTGAAAGTATCAATATCCTGCGCGGACCCAATGCTGCCGCACTCTACGGTGCCCGTGCAAACAATGGGGTGCTGGTGATCACCACCAAAAAGGGCCGTAAACAAAAGGGTTTGGGTATTACCTATAATCTTAATACTTCCATGGATGAGCCATCCTACAAAGTAAAATTGCAGGATCAGTATGCCCAGGGCAATGCCATTGGAACCTATTCCCCAACCAATGAGGAAAGCTGGGGACCCAAAATTGCTGGCCAAACCATCACCAACTGGAAAGGAGAAGAATTTCCCGCCGCTGCCCAGGATCATGTAAGCGCATTACTGGAAAGAGGTCTGAATGTAAACAATAATGTGAGCCTCAGCACCGGGTCTGAAAAAGCACAACTGCGTCTTTCTTACGGCAACCAGTATGCGAAAGGTATGATCCCAACCAATACCCAGAATAAAAACACCATATTATTAAGAGGTACGAGCGATTTGGGTAAACTGAATATTGACCTGAAGGTGAATTATATCAACCAGGTAATCAAGGGCAGGCCAACAGGTGGGGAAGAAGCACTAAATCCTTATTCTGATTTATTGCGTATGCCCACTACCGTTAGGAATTCAGATTTGAAAGATTATATTGATAATACGGGCACCCTTCCCCGATCTAATTTCTTTCTTCCCAATAGCTCGCTGATTGTGAATCCGTATTGGGTAATTAATAAAGTAGTACCGAATGAAGTTAGAAACCGGATTATTGCAAGTGGTTCGGTGCGGTATAACCTGATGAAAGGAATGAACCTGACCGGACGCGTAGGTATTGATCGGTATAATGATGATAATGATCGCCGCGTTTATTCTGGAACACCTACTGCGTTTACCAGTACCAGTACCGGTGGGCAGTATTCCTATGACCGCTACAATGTTACGGAACTGAATATGGATGCTTTCCTTGACTATACCACTGATCTGTCGGATGATTTCTCACTGAATGCACTATTGGGAACCAGTGTACGGAAAAACAAAGTGCAGAGTGCCACAGCTGGTGCAGGCGGCTTGGATATTCCGGACCTGTTCATCATTTCCAACGGCCGTGCGATCAGCGGTACCAGCAGTTTAACCAAACAGGAATTGCAATCCGTTTATGGAACTGCTCAGATTGGTTATCGCAATGCGATTTTCCTTGACCTGACCGGCAGAAACGACTGGGCATCTACGCTCCCCTCCCAGAACCGGAGTTATTTTTATCCTTCTGCCTCTTTGAGTGCTGTTATCAGTGACCTGGCGGATTTACCATCCTGGATAAACTACCTGAAGCTGAGAAGTTCCTATGCATTTGTAGGAAAAGATGCCACTCCATACAGCCTGGCACAAACCCTGGTGGCAGATGTAGGCGTTGCAGGAACCATTTTACGTAACCGTGGTGTACTGGTTAATCCCAATCTCAAACCCGAACAAACAAGGGCTTTGGAGCTTGGTACGGAAATGGCGTTTCTTGGAAGCCGCCTGACGGTAGATTTCACTTATTATAATACGGCTTCCATCAACCAGATCATCAACCTTCCGCTGCCCTTTAGTTCCGGATTTACGAGTCGCGCTATCAATGCCGGCGAGATTCGAAACAAAGGAATTGAACTGTTGCTGACAGGAAAAATCCTGAAAAACCCAGCCGGACTCAACTGGAACATGTCGCTGAATTTCAGCAGAAACCGTAACAAGGTGGAAGAGCTGGATCCGCAGCAGAAAACCTTCCTGTTGGGAAGCACCCGTATTGGAGATCTGAAAGCAGATGAAGGTACCCGCATTGGTGAAATGTTTGTCCGTTCCTTCCAGCGCGATGAAGAAGGACTGGTACAGATTGGTGCGAATGGGTTGCCATTGGTGACTGGTCGTACGTATTATGCAGGAAATGTATTTCCTGATTGGACCGGTGGTATCAACAATGCCTTCTCCTATAAAAACTGGAGCCTGGATTTCCTGGTAGATGCAAGAGTTGGAGGAGTAGTGGCATCTCATACGCAGGCAGTACTGGCCGGCTTGGGAAAATTGCCACAGACTTTGGAAGGAAGAGAAAACAACGACCTTATTGTAGAAGGTGTATTAGCAGGTACCAAAACGATGAACAATATTGCGGTAAATCCAAGATCTTACTGGCAGGCGATTGGTGGCCGTGCGAATCCAATAGGAGAAGCCTGGGTATATGATGCAACTGCGATTCGTTTGCGTCAGCTGACACTTGGATATAAACTTCCGCA
>JALOMU010000096.1 GCA_025455285.1 Flavihumibacter sp. | reverse complement strand
CCTTTTGCATCCAATTGAATGAGATCACCATTCTGTACCAGCGCCAGCGTTCCATTCACTGCTGCTTCGGGAGAAATTTGCAGCACCACTGTTCCAAATCCTGTTCCACTCATACGACCATCTGAAATGCGAACCATGTCTTTTATTCCTTTTTCCAGGAGTTTTTTGGGCAGTCCCATATTTCCCACTTCCGGCATACCTGGGTAACCTTTGGGACCAACATGTTTTAACACCAGTACTGAATTTTCATCCACCTCCAGATCTTGGTCATCGATTCTTGCTTTATAATCTTCTATGTTTTCAAATACAACAGCTTTACCTGTATGCTGCATCAGTTTAGGATCCGCTGCAGAAGGTTTCATAACGCCGCCACCTTCACACAGGTTTCCATGCAGTACAATAAATCCGGCTAAAGCATTGAATGGTTCCTCCATCGTGGAAATGATTTCCCGGTTGTAGACGGTTGCTTTTTCGATATTCTGTCGAACGGTTTTTCCATTTGCAGTGAGGCAATCAAGATGTAATTCATTGCTGAGTTCTTTCATTACAGCCGGAATACCACCTGCATAATAGAGGTCTTCCATAAAATACTTACCCGAGGGCTGCAGGTTGGCAAGTAGTGGAATGTTTTTTGAAAGTGTATCAAAATCATCAATTGTCAGCGGCAGCTCAACCCGACCTGCAATAGCCAGCAAATGAATAACAAAATTGGTAGAGCCCCCAATTGCTGCATTCACTTTGATGGCATTTTCGAAAGCAGTACGGGTAAGTATAACCGAAGGTGTAAGATTTTCCCGTACCATATCCACAATTCGCTTACCGGAGAGTTGCGCCAATACTTTTCTTGCAGCATCTACTGCAGGGATCGCCGCATTTCCTGGTAAGGATAATCCCAGGGCCTCTACCATACTGGCCATAGAGGAAGCAGTACCCATCACTGCACAATGACCTTTACTCCGGCACATGCCTGCTTCCACCATATTCAGTTCTTCCTCCGACATAATACCGGTTCTGACATCTTCAGAAAACCGCCAGAGATCACTGGTACCAATATCCCGGCCTTTAAATTTTCCGGTTAACATGGGGCCACCGGACACAACAATGGATGGAATATCTACGCTACAGGCTCCCATCACCAGTGCGGGTGTTGTTTTATCGCAACCACAGAGCAACACGACCCCATCAATTGGATTGGCACGGATGGATTCCTCCACATCCATACTAACCAGATTCCGGTAGAGCATGGCTGTAGGTTTGATCAGGGTTTCTCCGAGCGACATAACAGGAAATTCAACAGGAAATCCGCCTGCCTCAATGATCCCTTTTTTTACAGACTCTGCCAGTTCACGAAAATGCCCGTTACAGGGAGTAAGCTCCGACCAGGTATTACAAATCCCGATAACCGGTTTGCCCTGAAGTTCATAATCGGGTATTCCCTGGTTCTTCATCCAGGCCCTGTAGATAAATCCGTCCTTTCCTTTTTTCCCGAACCATTGCTGGCTTCTGAGTGATTGCTCCATTTTGGGTATGTTTATCACCCGCCTGATAAAGAAGTAAAATAGGCGGCAACTAAATGTAATTAACTTTTGGAAGAATACATATTTGATCTAAAGGAAGTCGTTTCAGAGTTGAAAACGCATTTAAAATTGTTCTTGTAAATTACATATACTCAAATCTATTTTATGCGGATTGCTACATTTCTGCTGATTCTATACATGTGGGTTCCAGTTAGCGGAAAAACACAAACAAATCAAAAGGAATCAATCCTAACAAAGGATCAGCTTTTATTTCTTGAACAATTAACCAGAGATGTTCTGGAAGCATCCAGAATATATCCTGAACAATTCATTTCAAAAGAATTCGGGTCTAATAAAACCGGGGGTACGCTAATCAGACCCGGTGGAAGAAATGCCTATCCCTCCTTCTGGATAAGGGATTATGCGATGTCATTAGAAACAGGGTTTATTTCGATAGCTGAACAAAAGCATATGCTAGAGTTAACAGCCGCTACACAGTGTGATCAGGCCTGGATCACAAAAGGTGGAAGTCTGGTTCCCCTTGGTTCGGTTGCGGATCATATCAGGATCGATGATGGTAAGCCGATTTATTTTCCCGGCACCTATGATTTTGAGAACCAGGGAAGTCCTGAATTTGGAACATTGCCACCCTTTTGCGATCAGTTCTTTTTTATTCATATGGCGCACTATTACGTAGTGCAAAGCCGTGATCGTAACATACTCAAAAAGGAAATAAATGGGAAAAGACTGATAGACCGGCTAAAGGCTGCTTTTCATATGCCGCCTTCCAATGTCAAAACAGATATGGTGTATGCTACAGAAAAATTGAGAGGGGTAGATTTTGGATTCAGAGATGTCCAGACCATAACCGGTGATTTAAGTTTTGCATCCATTCTAAAGTACAGGGCAGCCAATGAACTTGCAGATTTACTGGAACTGGTTCAACCACAGGAGGCAATGCAGTATCGAAAGATGGCAGAAAAGATTAAAACTTATTTACCAGGCATATTTTCTGATAAAAGAGGAATGTTACTGGCTTCAACAGGGAGAAGCGCGCAAGCAGATGTTTGGGCTACTGCTCTCGCTGTTCAGTTTGGGTTATTGAAGGGAGATGCTGCTTTGAGCGTATCCAAACTTTTTGCAGATGCATACAAAGCTGGCAGTTTAAGTTATAAAGGAAATATCCGGCATATACTTACAACAGATGATTTCAATGAGAATACTGCCTGGGAAATTTCACTTTCTCCTAAAAACTTATATCAGAACGGGGCTTACTGGGGAACTCCAACCGGATGGGTAGTAAACGCCATTAATCTTTCAGACCCTGGTGCCGCAACTGCACTTGCCCGTGAGTATATAGATGAATTAATAGAAAATGATTTCCGGAAAGGCGAAACATTTGGAGCGCCTTATGAGTGTTTTAATTCATCCGGATATAATCAGAATCCAGTTTATCTGACCTCTGTTGCTTGTCCGCTGGTTGTTTTCAGAAAATTGTAAAAAATCAAAAAATACACCTTTGTTGTTTGGCATTTATAACACTTACTTCCATAAAATTATAGGCAATAAATTATTTGCAAGCAATAACAAACACCACTGTAAAACAACTATAGATGCCCAAAAACTCACTTTCAGATAATACTTATCCTGCAGTTTTATCTGTAATATGACTGATACAAAAGCAAATAATGGAAGTATCATGGATCCTATTGCCAATAATATATTACCGATAGTAAAGTCTCCCATCCTAATAAAACCCTGATTAGCAATAAAAAAAGCGGCAATCACAATAACAATTATTGAAAGAAATATCCAAAACAATGGACTTTGGATAAATGCTCCTTTGTTTTTAAAAAGGTGAACAATTCCAACAATAAATAAATACAGAATACCTGATAAACCCAAAATCAGGCTTCCGGCAGTTGTAAATATCTTAGCTCCACTTACTTTCTTTATCGTTTTTACTCCATCTGTAATTAAATATGCACCTTCAACATCTCTGTAAAAAGCATGGGAAATTCCTGTCCTGTCGTTCATTGAAAACAGGTTATCACCCTGATATAATAGTGACTTTTGCTTACCCTGAAAAGGGCTTAACCTGGCACCTGTTTTTAAAATAGTTAGTTTCGAATGAGAGAATACCATATCAATCAACCCATAAGGCTCTACTTTAGTAATCACAGGAATGTAGTATCCGTCCCAATTTTTTAATTTATTTTCAACGTTATGCGTTTTTAAAATACATGGCTTTACAGGCAAGGCCAGATGTTTTACCAAAAGTTCATTAAACAAATCATAATCACTCGTTTCGCTGTCCATATTAAATGTGATAAAGAACCCTTTCTGATATTCAGGAAACATATAAATCATTGATACAAATCCTAAGGTATTCCCATTCTTAGCAATACCAACAACTCCATACCTGTCTCTTGAATAGGCTCCTAACGCATCCCCATAGGGTACCCCATTTATAAATGCATCGGTAGCTGTTTGTTTACCAACGCTTCTTAAATACTCTTTGCTGATGAATTGACTATTATTAATTTTTCCATCAGACATCATGAACTGTAAAAACCGTCCCATATCTGCAGCAGTAGTAACAAATTGGCCTGCCGCTCGCAGATACATAGGTATAGCACAAACAGGTAGACCATCATCAAAGTGGCCGAAAGCTAACTGCTTATTATCCATTTGTGAACTAAAACTAAAACTGCTATTGGTCATTCCTAATGGCAATAAAAGTTCGTTGTATAAAAATTCTTCGTAAGGTTTCTTGCTTACTACCTCAATAATCTTTCCTAATATATTATAGCCCACATTTGAGTAGGAATAAATAGATCCGGGTCTTGTTTGCACTCGAAGAACTTCGGGCGAATTAGTATAAACATAATCAAGTGGAGTTTTGGAACTGGCTGTGGTGCTGAAAACCTGCCAAAGTTTTACATCCGTTAATCCGGATGTGTGATCCAGTAAATTTTTTATTGTTACAGGATTCGATTTTTCCCATTTATTTTTAAGTGGTAACTCAGGAAGATATTTCTTTATAGGATCGTTTAAATTAATTAATCCGATAGTTGCCATTCTTAAAAATCCTGCTGACAAAATAGTTTTAGCAACTGAACCAACCAACACCTTATCTGTGGAACTCAATAACTCTTTTGTCTGATTATTTTTGTACCCAACCGCATCTGTAATTATTTTTCCTTCATCCATTACGGTTGTCCATATTGCACCTGAAAGATGTTGCTGTAACAACAAGCCATTCAGTCTTTCCTTTAATTTTTCATTATTTTGTGCATACAAGAAATTAGAAAGGGCAACTAAACCGACACCTATTATACACTTTATATACATGCCATTTTTTTATTAATATTATTCGCTTCCACCAAATTGTATTTTAAATGCCGGCTACAGCTTACTCATTCTTAAAAAAAGCCTTGAAAATTCCATTGGGCTGAACTGAAGTAAATTCAAGTGGTTTGCTTCCATTCATCTTAAATGTAATGGTATACCCCTGTTTACCTTTTACAGTAAATACATCTTTAGATAAAGGTACAAATTCGTCTTCAGGCTGACCGGGAACTATTGCCCAAAGTTTACCATCCTGTATTTTTAGTACAATATCTATTTTATAGTTCTCCAAAGTGTAAACGCCCTGATACATTTGCAATTCGGTTTGCGACAACTTATACGATTCCCGTTTTATGAGCGCATTTAGCTTTTGTATTGTATTCAATTCAGTTTTAATTGCCAATGCCTTCTCATAATTCCTGATTGCGTTGATGGTATCTTTTCTTGCAGCAAAGAAATCTCCATAAGAATCAAAACTGTTGCTGCTTGAAGGATAGTTTTCTACGTTCATTTGGAAAAAAGCTGCTGCTTTGTTGTATTGCTTTTTCCCTAAAGCATCGTATCCAAAATAATTGATCAGGGATTCAGGGGGACTCACCTTATATCCCAATTCGGATGAAATATTTCGGTAATGAGCCTGTAACCGGGATGTAATTAAGTTAGTTGAATCGGCAAAATCTTTTTCAGTAGCATCAAAAAAATAAAAATCAAAAATAAATCGAAGGCCATCATACTCACTAATCAGCGGTACAGAGTTATGCCTGTCGCGGTTGTAATACTTTTGATGGTATTTAAAGCCGGTTGAACGGGTTTGCAGAAATTGATCAAACTTTAAAATTGAACGAACAGGCTGCGATTCATTTGTACGGTCTTTTTTAATGGCAGACAGATCAGTTCCAATTGGCATTGGATTAGCGATACTCATGAATAGTTTTATATTATTCAGTGGCTGTTTGTTAACCTGACTAAGATACTGATTCAGGTATTTTTCATTGTTATACCACAAACTTGGATCAATGGCAATGTAGGCATTGAATAGTGTTGGATAGTTTGCCAACAAGTCAATAACGGTAAGTCCGCCTAATGAATGTCCCACTATTACTTTATAAGGTGCAGTTGGATAATGTTTCTCTATATAGGGCATCAATTCGGTAGACAGGAAATTCATGAAAGGATTTGCCTTCTCAATCTTTTCTGCGGCCGGATAGGCAGGAACTAAATCCCTGAATCGATTGGTATTTTCAATGCCGACCACTATCATCTCAGGTAATACACCATTTCCGTTGGCCTGGCTTAATTGTTGGATAATACCAATGGTGGAATAAAAATGAGCCTCCCCATCCAATAAATACAAAACCGGGTATCGCTTCTCAGGCTGGACAAGATTCGACGTATTGGTTGGAGAATACACCAAGATCTTTCTGTTTTCATTTAAGATCCTGGAATGAATCGTTTCTATTTTTCCTATTATGATAGGCTGCGACTGCTGGGCGGCTACCCTACCATAAATCAATATGACTACGAGAATAATTATAGTATTTTTCATGTCGATCAGTTATTTATCAACACGAAAATAATATATATTTATTGTTTTTCAATAAATATTTGCCGCATTTTAAAATCTTTCATTGGGTAGCCAGAATAAAACTAAAAAGCCTGCAACCATTTCTGTTGCAGGCTTTCAATTCTGTCTTTTTCAGA
>JALOMU010000095.1 GCA_025455285.1 Flavihumibacter sp. | reverse complement strand
GCTCAAACAGAAAGTGGAAAACGCGCAGAAGCAATATCCCGGAAGATTTATAGTATTCCACAATATCGATTTTGCAGGTATTGGCAGCGAAGGCTGGTCGGAGAAAGCGGTTAAGCAATTACAGGAAGATTATAACAATGGTGCACGCGGATTGAAAGTGTTCAAAAACCTGGGATTTTCGGTGAAAGATACCAGGGGGAACCGGGTAACTGTAGATGATCCACGGCTTGATCCCATCTGGAAAAAATGCGGTGAATTGAAGATCCCGGTGCTGATTCATACAGCAGATCCCGCGTCTTTCTGGGAAGAATTAACGAATGAAAACGAACGCTTGCTGGAACTTTATACGCATCCGCGTCGCAAGCGTTCAAATGAAGATCCTGCTCCCTGGGAGGTGTTGATTGCAGAGCAACACCGGATGTTCAAAAAGCATCCTGGCACTACTTTTATTGCCGCGCATTTTGGCTGGTACCCTAACAATCTGAAAAAACTGGATTCCCTGTTGCAAGCGATGCCAAATGTGGTGGTGGAGTTTGGAGCCGTGATCGCAGAATTGGGTCGGCAGCCCCGTACAGCACATGATTTTTTCCTTAAATACCAGGATCGTATCCTTTTTGGAAAAGACAGTTGGGTGCCTTCGGAATATGCTACCTATTTCAGAGTACTGGAAACAGCCGATGAATATTTTCCCTATCATAAAAAATACCACGCATTCTGGAGGATGTACGGACTTGATTTACCGGATGAGGTTCTTAAAAAGGTATACTACAAAAACGCCCTTCGCATTATTCCGGGCATTGATTTGAGCCTGTTTCCCCGCTGATCAGATAAAGACACGGGTGCCGGCTCCAACGGCGTTGTAATTTTCGCGGAATTCTTTAGGAGTGCAGCCTTTTTTCTTTTTGAAAACCCGGTTGAAATTGGACATATTGTTGAAGCCGCAACGATAGGCAATTTCTCCGATGGTATGCGTGGTGTCAATGAGCATTCGTGAGGCATGTCCCAACCGGATTTCAATCAGGCTGTCGATGAAATTATTGCCCGTTCTGTTTTTGAAAAACCGGCTGAAAGCCACATCCGACATATTGACCAGTTTGGCCACATCGGTTAACGAGATCGACTTTTCAAAATTGTTGTTGAGGTAATCCATTGCTGTACCAATACGGCGACTGTTATACGTGAAGTGTTCTGCATTGTTGAAGCTGGCATCGGAAAGGATGCGCATATTTCTGGAGGTGGAGAGATCATGCAGGATAGAAAACAATTCTAATACCGAGTCAAACCCATGTTTCTGGTTTAATGCTTTTATCCGGCTGGCTACCTGTTGGGTGGTTTCCTGCGAAAACAGAATACCCCGGTTTGATTTTTCCAGCATAGCCCGGATAAAGCTTAACTGATTCCGGCGCAGGAATTTTTCATCAAACAGATCCTTGTGAAATTGTATGGTTACCTCTTTGATCTCTTTACTCTCACATTTGTGATTGAACCAGCCATGCTGAAGGTTTGATCCAACCAATACCAATTCGAGAGAGCTGATTTCTTCCAAATGATCACCGATAATCCTCCTTGCCCCTGTTGCATTTTCAATAAAGTTGAGTTCAAACTCTTCGTGATAGTGCAGAGGAAAATCGAAATCTGATTTCACTCGGGAAAATAGGGTAAAACAATCACTTTGGGTAAGCGGCGTAATCTCTCTGAGCAGATCGTTTTTCATATGTCGCTAGTCAAAATAGTATTAGTCTGGGTAAATTACAAAAAATACGGATAATGACTTAAACCGGGAATTAATAACCAGCAACCTGTTTGGAAATGAAAGTATGAAGATTGAGTAAAATAGTATTAAATACCTGCTGAAATACGTACTACTTTACAGGTTCGTTTTGGTTCTTCCAGAATGAGCAATTTAGCAGTCGTTTTGTTGGCAGCCGATGGATTGTTTCTACGAACCGCCGCGCTGCCAATTTTAATTAAAAAACCCGTCTCATTTATGAGAACGGGTTTAAGTAAAACCAATCAACGAAAACCTTCTTTATAGCTGTTTGCCGCTTTTGTCAATTTTACGAACAGGCGTATTACCTCCTCCATTGAGTGTCAGATCCACCGGTTTATTAGTGATCCAGTTGCCCCTGCTGAAATCAGGGATATCCATACTGCGGCTCCTGTTATTTACCGACTGATTAGAGAGGGGAATTACACAACTCCAGAGTGCTGCATCATACACATCCTGGTCGAGCGGCAAACCGTTACGTAAACAATCGATCAGTCGCCAGTCCATGATGAAATCCATTCCCCCATGTCCGCCAACACCCTTTGCTATTTCGCCGATATGTTTAACGATGGGCGGAGTGTATTTGTCTTCCAATGCTTTGAACTCATCCTGTTTTATCCAGCTGTGCCCAAAAGCGATCCTCTCTGGGCTGGGCCATTTCTGTGCTACTCCTTTGGTTCCGCTTACCAGGTGTATGCGGCTGTAGGGCCGGGGAGAGCTGACATCATGCTGGATGAGTATGCTCTTACCCTTGTGGGTGCGGATCAGGGTATTGTTCATATTTCCCCGGTATTTCTGATTTACATAAGGGGAGAAAAACGAATCGGTTTTTGCAAGTTCTGCCGCATGTGCTCCCATGGTGAAATCATTGGTTGACATGGAGATCAGGTAATCGAACTGATCACCGCGATTGATATTCATGCATTGTGCAACGGGGCCCAACCCATGGGTTGGATAGAGACTACCGTTCATGCGGATATTCTCTTTTAATCGCCACATGTTGGCATATCCTTTTTTGCTGAAATTAAGATCCACCAGGTCATGGATATAGGCTCCTTCTGCATGGAGTACTTCTCCGAACAGGCCATTCCGTGCCATGTTCAGTGTAAGCAATTCAAAGAAATCATAACAGCAGTTCTCCAGCATCATACAATGTTTGCGGGTGCGCTCGGATGTTTCCACGAGCTGCCAGCATTCATCAATGGTAAGCGCTGCCGGTACTTCTGTGGCCGCGTGTTTGCCATTGTTCATAGCATAAAGAGCGATTGGAGTGTGCAAGTCCCAGGGTGTTGTGATGTAAATCAAATCAATATCTTTTTGCTCACAAACCTGTTTCCAGCCATTTTCACCTGAGAATTCTTTCGCCTTGGGTAATCCTGCCTTAGTGAGGATTTGCTGAGCGGCGGCTGCTCTTTCGGGATAAAGATCACAGAGTGCTTTGATTTCTACTCCTTCAATATGGCTCATGCGCTCAACTGCACCCGGACCACGCATGCCCAGCCCGATAAAACCGATTCGGACCTTATCAAGTTTGGGTGCGGCATATCCGCACATGTTAAAGGAAGGTGAGGCCTTTGCTGCCGGATGGGGTGCATCTTCTGAAAGATCCTTGCCCAGAACAGGCCAGCTACTTACCAGCGCACCGGTACCCATTGTGAGGTTCCGCAGGAATTTTCTTCTGTTTGAACTCATATTGATGTTGTTTGATCTTGATGATGAATATATCGGTTAAGGATCTCTGTTAGTTCTGGTTCTTTCGCTTCCAGTTCCTGTAGCAGGCGGATCTGGTTGCGCGCGCGTTGCAGGTTGTGATCAGCATACCGGGCACCATAATAGGTGTCGCCATTCAGGTAGTCGGAGAGAAACCGAATGGCCTGCATATAGATCATGAATTTGCCCGCATAAATGAATGCCTTTTTTTCATCGGCTGAAAGAATTGCATTCATCTCGGACAGGTAACCTTTTACAATGGCTTCAAAAATATCAGTACGAATACGGATCTTTTCCATATCCGTTTCTTCTTCACTGGCAGGTGAAAGGTAGGTTCGTAACATATCACCCACGTCACTGATGAAATAACCTGCCATCACGGTATCGAGGTCGATCACACAGAGTCCTTTATTGGAAGCATCCAGCAATACATTACTGATCTTGGTATCATGATGGGTTACGCGTAAATGGAAAGAAGGGTTATTGCAAATCTGCTGATAGGTAGTAACGATTCCAGATTTATCTTTTAGATATGTAATTTCAGGACCCGCATTGAGTATCCGATCCGGAATACCGGTGGCAATGGCGTCTTCAAACTGTCGGAAACGCAAGGTGAGATTATGGAAATCCGCGATAGTCGTATGCAGGTCATCCAGTTTCATTCCTTCCAGCAAAGCAGTAAATCTTCCGAATTGTTTAGCTGCTTCATAAGCCTGAGAAGGTTCTGTTACCACATCAATACTGTGGGAATCTTTAATAAATGGTAACAATCTGAAATAGCCGGCTTCTTTTGAAATAGCAAGATCCTGGTTATCGAGTGTTTTTACAGGTTCTACAAACAGATAATCAGGGTGATGAATTTTTAGGTAGCCAGCGATTTGCCTGAGATTAGACGCAATCCATTCCGGATGCTTAAATACATCCTGGTTAATGCGTTGCAGAATATAAGAGCGGTTTTTATCCGTTATTTTCCAGGTAGTGTTGATCAATCCCGATCCGAAGGTTTCGGTTGAAAGATTGGCTGTTTCTTTCAGATAGGCTGGTAAAATCTGTTGTTCCATGTTTGCTTATATGGATAAGGCCTTTTATAGACCGAACTTACACATTCAGTCTCATCCTTCCATATGCAACCGTTTGAGTGATTTTGCCAGCTGAAGCCCCAATCGCTCAGGAAGCCTGCTTTTTCCAGTTTTTTTTCTGTGCAGTGAGATACCGGTCAAAGAGCATCAATCCCAGTACAATATTCACCATCATGAAAATATTCACGAATTGGTTGTTGAATATTCCGGAAAAATCGATGCGGTTCCATTCAAAGCCACCACTACCGGATCCGCTGCTCCAATCGATCTGTGCTATAGCATATATTACAAAGCCTGCAATCAGGGTGATGAAAAATCCTGCAATTCCGTAGATGATCTTTTTATTGATATAAGTGCTGGTAGCGGGAGCAATATGTAATCTTGCGATTTCCTCCATCACGTTTTTTGTAAAACGCAGGGAAGGGGCTTCCAACTCAAGATGTTCCTGCAAATCCTGGTGAAGTGCTGCCATCTCCTGGTATTTCTCCCTCCATTCCTGCTGGGTTTGGATCAGGGCTTCAATCACCGAACGTTCTTCCGGCTTCGCTATCCCGTCGATGTATTCCCAGAGGCGGGCTTCCATTTGTATATTCTGTGACATGAAGAAAAAATTATGAATTTTGAATTATGATTTATGTGGTCAGGTCGCGGACTTCCTGAGGGAAGAATTTTTCCATTTTATCCCGAAGTCGTTGCCTCGCCCGATGTAACCTTACTTTTACTGTATTGGTTTCCTGTCCCAATATCGTTGCAATTTCGTCCAGGCTCTGTTCTCCCCTGTAGAACAGGGTAATTACCTGGGCATCGTCCGGGGATAGCAGGGTAATAGCCTGATTTACCATCGCCAGTTTGGACTTTTGTTCCACCTGGTTGGCTCGCATTCCACTGTCTACTTGTTCTGCATGGGCCATAACCTTTTCATTGTCCAGCGAATGTACTTCCAGTTTTTTCTTTCTCAGGAAGGTCAGGCAACTGGTGGTGGTAATCGTATAGATCCAGGTACTGAACTTACTCTCTCCTCTGAAATCTGCGAGGCTTTTATAGGCTTTAATGAACACATCCTGAGCCACTTCCTCGGCATCTTCCCTGCTGTTGATATACCTTAATACTATGGTGAATACATAGTTCTGGTACCTGGTAACCAACTGGCTGTAAGCCTGCTGATTACCATTCTTCACCATTTGTATGATCTCGTTATCCGGTGTTGCTGGTTGCATTACAGGGAATAGGACGCCGGTTGCGGTTGTTAGGTTACAGGTATTTATATACAATGCTGAAATTAGGATAAGTTGGCGGATTTCGGATCCGGCTGTAACCTGATAGAAAAACTTGCCGTCATATTCACAGAACCCGGTTGTTGGCTGATCGGGGTTAAAATAACCAGCCAAAAAAAAGTTCTTCGCTGCTGTAACCTGGATCCGGAAGCGGTAGTCTGATTGAACAGAAACAATTAAAACACAACCATAAAAAACATTGTATGCAAACCGCAGAAGTTTTGATCCCGATTTTAGTTCCCCTGGGCGCCTTCGCCATGGTATTTGGTATCGTTTACCTGAAAAGCCGTGAAAATATGGCAATGATTGAAAGAGGCCTCAATCCCAAGGAGTTTGCCAATCGCCCCGCC
Organism: Flavihumibacter sp.; assembly: GCA_025455285.1. Lineage (GTDB taxonomy): Bacteria > Bacteroidota > Bacteroidia > Chitinophagales > Chitinophagaceae > Flavihumibacter. The sequence continues at coordinate 435 of JALOMU010000095.1, read as the reverse complement.
CCTTACCGCAACCTTAAGAACGGTTTGCTTTTCCTGGGCGCCGGTATTGGACTGGCCCTTGCTTATATTATCACGCAATACATGTTGCACGATGATGAAAACCCTGCCCTCTGGTTTGCGCTGATCGCGATCGGTGGTGGGCTTGGCCTGATCAGATCTTACCAGATTGAGAAAAAGGAACTGTTGGATAGAGAAGGGGAGCCTGGAAGGGGATACAAAGGAGAGTAGGAGGCATGGAATAGGGAGGCATGGAAGACCCCTATACTTGACACCCAATTCCTGGATACAGAGCCTTTAAAAAATAAATACTGAACCTTCATCCTGAATAAACCTTATACCTGAAATTAAAACCGGAGGGTTTTTAAAGTAACGCACTTTCAACTGTTACCTTAAAAACCCTCCGGTTTCACGTTTGCCGATATGAGTACGATATTT
>JALOMU010000094.1 GCA_025455285.1 Flavihumibacter sp. | reverse complement strand
AGGGCAGCTAATCCCCAGCGGCTCCAGGCTTCTACCAGCACTTCGGTATCACCGGTACTTTTAAAAGCATGATCGGTGATGGTTGCTTTTACTTCCCTGAAATTATAGAGCTCTCCATTGAAAACAAGCTGGTACCGCTGGTTGGCACTGCTGAAAGGCTGGTTACCGGAAGGACTTAGATCAATTATCGAAAGCCGGCGGTGACCAAGGGCAATACGGCCTTCCACAAAATGACCGGCGGCATCAGGCCCACGGTGGGCGATGGCATCCGTCATAGAGTGGATTTGCTCCTGAAGCGCGTTCGTAGAAGTGAAAGAAAGGATGCCTGCTATGCCACACATTTATTAATAAGTTGAACAACAAATAGATTTAATTTGCAAGACTAAGCATGAAAAAGAAGAAAGACAAATTGGACATACCCCAGAAACTGGGACTGCTTTGTATCTTCTCCGTTTTTCTGGATAAAGCAATCAGGGGTGGTGGACTACCATTTGATTTCTATTATTACTATCCTATTTTTCTCGTTTTCCTGGTCTCACTTCCAATCAAAGGATACCAGATCACGATGCCCCCCCGCTGGTTTAACCTGGGTTTACTCTCAATAATTACTGCTAGTGTTTTTGTTACCCTGTATAAAGGGATTCTGGGTTTTGAGTTGGTGAAACAGGTATTCGGCATCCTGTTCACCTCCATAACCTATTATAACGTTATTAGAGTTTTTAAATACGATATTGCCAGGATATTTAATTACTACCTGGTATTTGCCTTCTGGGTGGCGCTCCATGGAGTAATTGACAATATACTGCACATCGGAGGTATTCACCTTACCAAAGTGTTACAGGATGGTGCTTTTCAGTATCGCGAGTATGGTATAATGGGAGAACCTTTTTACCTGGCCATGGCCATCACGCCAGCCATTGTTTATTATACCTGTTATTTTAAAAGAACCTGGAATACCGCCAAGTTTAAATACCTGGTGTTACTGGCCTGTTACCTGGTAACTTATTCTTCCACTGCTGTAATGGGCATTGGATTAGCGGCCTTTTTTGGATTGTACCTGAATGATTTTTTCAACCTGAGGAGGAACCGTATCATTTTTGCGCCTTTGTTTCTGGCTCCGGTGGCCTTACTAGTTTTTTACCTGATTGAAAATGTTGACCTCATCAACAAACGATACAATGACACTACCTCACTCTTTCTCTCCAGCGAGATTGATATAAAAGAAGCAGGCAAATCCAACTCCAGCACCTTTGCATTGTATTCCAATTATGTTATTGCCCGCGATTCATTTCTGGATAATCCCTTATTTGGCTCCGGCCTTGGATCGCATCCGCTGATATATGAAGAAGCGTTTTTAAAATATTTCCCCAAAAATTACCTGAAAGGATATGGGGCACAGAATCAACAGGATGCCAATTCGCGGTTTTTGCGGTTGATGTCAGAAACCGGTTTACTGGGACTTGTTTTATTTATCACGGCCGTAGTTGTATTCTTTGCACCCAAATCAGCTGTTTATAATGAAGCCAGCCGCAACCTGGCAGCCATCAATTATGCAATTTTTGTTTATATCGTATTGGGATTGATCCGCAATGGCAATTATATCAATGTCGGATTCTTTTTATTTTTCTTTATTTACTATGCTTCCCACAGATTGATTACTTACAAGCGGGCTCAGGCTTCGCGTAAACGGGTTGCCCAGCCTTCCGGAGTCAGCAGCCTCGCAAGCTCCTGACTTTTTTGTGCCATCTGGAGCAATTCTTCTGTTTTTAACTGATTTAATTTGCGAAATACGGGAATCAGGTATTCCGGGGTGTTGGATTCCAGTCGCCATCCATTTCCACTTTGAAGAAAGAGTTCACCCGCTCCCACTTCACTCGTAAGCATTAACGGAAATCCTGCTGCAGCAAATTCCTGCACCACTACTCCCCAAGGCTCAAAATGGCTCATCAAAATAAAAACACCTGCAGCCTCAATAATACCCGGCCATTGGTCTTTCTGAATGAAACCCAGGTGACGGATCTTCGGATGAATGGCTCTTTGCGGATATCCTTCTCCGTTACCTGCACACCATAACTCCCAGTCGTTGGGTTCAGTTTGCTGCCATTTAATAAATGCGTTCCAGAGTTCCTGGTATCCCTTGGCCGGGATATAACGGGCTACACAAAGCAATACTTTGGGAAAAGCAAGGGATTTATGCTGAAGCGCTTTTTGTCCTAGTGCTTCAAACCGGTTTACATCACTGGTATAGAAACCGGTCATGATCTGGGATTCGCTAAATCCAAGCCGGAGTGCATAGTTTTTTTGTGGTGTGCCCGGCACCCAAATCTTTCTAAACCATTTCCGTAGCACCAGTTTTCCACCAATGGTCATGAGTTGTTGTTTCAGGCTACCATTCCAATGGTTGTCCATGGTCAGGATACAAACTGCACGTTTTGACCATTTTCTGCAAATCCGGAGGTACCATTTATTAATCCATCCACTGCATACAATTTTATCAGGATTAAAATCATATACTAATTTTTCGAGTTCGGAATAGGAATGTATTGCGGACAAATCATGAAAGGAGCCCACACCTTCCAGATTAAATGCAAAAGGAGCTTCAGGGTTTATCGGGTAGTGTACTACTGAAACAGAGACAGCTTGTTGTTTCAATGCATTCAGGCAGGCAATAGTATATTCAGCGAGTTCTGTATATAAGATCAGTATCCTCATCCGGCACTAGTTGGGTTTAAATGAAAAATGAGAAAGAGAACATTCGCCGGTAACCGTCTTCCAGATCACACGGTTAACTGTTGTATCGATATGTAAGACAATTGAATCGGCTTGCTTATCCGAAAGCGTAATTCGTTTTGAAAACCTGATTTCAGGAATTTCCAGTTCCAGTATTGTTCCGGGTTTCAGTGCTTTTCCTTCAAACGAAAGGGAATAACGGCCAGGCTTAAGTGATAACCCATCATAGCGGGCTATACCATTTGCACCAATAACAATATGGGAACCCGATCTGGTAAAATTGAACCCCTGGTAATTGGTGATCACCCGTTTAACAGGTCCATCTACGGATTCATAGACTACTGCCGCCTGTTGGGTGGAAGTACTCCAGAAATAGGGATGTTCTGCCTGGTGCCATTGATCCAGCTGGTAAAAAACCGGCTCCTTACCAGACAGATCCAGCACATAGAGGCTACCCTGCTTTCTGATTTCAAATTCAATAGTAGTGCCCTCCAGATTAATCTCTGTATTTATCCGGGAGGGAATATTTCCCTTTAGATTACTGGATGGTTGAATGCTGCCATAAATCAGGTAGCGCTTATTCCATTTTCGAACGAGGATGAGTTCATTCTCTGCCAACCCTTTAAAGCGAAATGCTTTCCTGGCATCCGGAAAATCACCCGGGTCGAGCAGTTGGCCTTGTGTAAAAAACTCAGGCACCCAGGAGCGGATGGCCTGTGCATATGAGGGCATGGCAGCCTGGTAGATATATCCTCTCGGGTCATTGGGACCTATTCCGTTTGGCCATTTTCCATTCTTTCCGGTAACATTAAAATACCCTGTATAAAAGAAATCGGCTCCCAGCATAACCATTGATTTAAGCAGAGCCAGCCATTGAGCCGGCCGGATATTTTTTTCTTCTGCTCCCCAACCGGCAGAAACGAAAGGAGAAAAAAACCGATCCCCCAATTCTATCTCTTTTTTTCTTCCTTCACTAATATTTCCATACCCATTTAGTGCGCCTCGCCCTATAGCCCAATTATCAGGGGTAGATGGATAGAAATCAGGCGTTGGATAAATAACAGCATCGTTCCAACGGTTTACTTTTCTGCGCATGGTATAATCTGGCCAGTATGCCGGCTGAATCGCCGAGACATTATAAAAACTGAATTTTGTATCCCCTTCTATACTATTTAGAATGGTACGTCTGTAAGTGGAATCCAGTCTGTACTGAAAACGACCGCTGTACTGTGCAGCGCTAAGTCCGGAAGATTTGAAATCCTTCCATACAGCAGGGTCTCTCTTTAAATAGTCTTCCCGGATTGTATGTCCGAAAATTTCTCCATTTTCATTCACAAGAGCGGGAGGCTGCTTCAACTGTTTCATCAATTGCTGAATATACCCAGCACTGACAGCAGCGTCTTTCTCAACAATGTCCAGCGGCATGAGGGGGGAATGCAATTTCCGGTTGGCCCGAAGAATAAATTTTCCATTTGAATCCTTCATGTAGTAGTGTGCTGGCTGGTGTTGAGACCACATTAATGAAGGAATATTTTGAACCTGTACAGTTATCAGAGCAACAGGCAGGTTTGGATGTTGATTGGCATAATTAATCAAAGCACCTGTAATATGATTTGGATTGGAGTAGGCTTTTGAAGCGGCCTGTGCGTTGTTTCTGAGCAATGGAATTTCCACATAATAATTCCAGTTGTTAGCCAGTTCATCAACCAACGTAACGGCTGTAATTGGATTTATCGCTCCCAGTTCGCGGTGCAGGTATTGAATATCCATCCACGACATGTTGCGCGGAAGCTTGTTATTGGAATAATATCGGGGCCGGGGGAATTGTTTTAGCTGCTCCTTTGCCTGAACTGAATAAGCAGGATACCCAGGCGCAAAATCCAGTGGATCAACAGTGGCTGCTTTTTGAATGGGAGCAACCGCTTTTTTCCCACTGACCGCGCTCTTATAAAACTTCAGTTCATCAATAGCCGAAGTAAACCGAAATCCATCATTATTACTTAAGAGCACCGGTGAATTGGTTTCCAGGGAAGCAGTAAAACCTGCAGGCGATGCACCATCCACCCAAATCTGTTTGATTTTTTTTTCGGTGTCTACAACGAAAACAAAATGATGCCATTCGCGATCCGTATAATAATTGAAAGAAGAACGATCAATTCCTGTAAAAGGGATTTTTAAATCATGGATGGTTGACTTCCCATTTTGGATTTGCGTAGTTCTGAATAATAATCCCGACATTGTTAACTGGAGCAAAAAATGCTGTCGTGGGAAACTCAGAAACTGAAACCGGTCACCTTTCATCCAAAACTCCACTGTCAATGCCTTGCTTTGTTGCTTTGGAAAACCACCTGTAATAAACAAACACTTATTGTTTTGCAAATCAATTCCAGTTCCGGATACACCCTCAACTTGTTTACGTTCACAGGTAGTTTTTATTACCTCAATTGAATCAAAAGACCAATGAAGATCAGGCTTTTGTTGTGCAATAACAGAAAGGGATAGAAAGAACAGAAAAAGAGTACTACTGATTTTCATTATAGAGCGTATAAAATAAATCGCGGTGCCTTGCGGCTACTGCCTGCCAGGTGAACTGGTCTTTTACCCGGCTATAAGAGGCTTCACCCAATGCATTTTTGATCTCTGTAGAAGCGTTTGCGTATGACAGTAATGACTGTACAAGGTCTTCCACTTTACCGGGACGAACGAGATATCCATTGCAGGCATCCACCTGTTCAGCAGTGGCGCCAACATCGGAAACAATGATGGGCATTTTCCAGCTCATCGCTTCCAAAACAACTGTTGGCATACCTTCGAATAAGGTAGGTAAAATAAACAGTTCATTTTCCTGGTAAAGGGTATCTATTTCTTCATCTTTCACAAAGCCCAGTAATTTTACATTTTCAGGTTGTGGCTGGGAATGATACTGTTCATACAATGGGCCTTTACCCCCCAAAACGAATCGGAATGTATCAGCATATCCTGCTTTATTCAGTTGTTGAATGGCTTCAAACAGGACATCAATTCCTTTATTCGTTGCAAATCTGGCAAGGAATAAAACCTTTACAGGAAGAGAAGGAATACGTTGAAAACTTGTTGATGCTGTTACAAGATTGATCGCATTGGGAAGAATCACCAGCTTCCTTTCATTTGCAACATGCCGGCCAAGGATTCCGGTTAATTTACCACCAAGTGAAACAATCCTCGCAGCCTGTTTAAAAAGATGGGAAAAAATGACTTTAAAGGGGAGAGCAAGTAGCTTGTTTTTCAAGCCAATTGCCTGGTAAGGCTCAAGGCCATGCGGATTGATAATGAGTCGGGAAGAGAAATTTTTAATCCCGGCCCAAACGGAGAGGCCCTGTGAATAAATAATATCAGGCTGAATATCATTAAGTCTGTCAGCTACCCTTTGAGAATATCGGTAAGATTCAATCAGGTAGTTCCTGTTTGTATTAATGGGGCTTAGCTGAATCTCCTTAATCCTGGGGGAATGAAATATTGTTTCGGAATGAGGATGAAGAACAGTGATGGTAAGGTCTTCATAAACACTTAGAGCTTCCACTAATAAACGGGAATGTTTCTGCATTCCCCCGGTCATTAATGGATAAATTCCATCCGTACAAAACGCGATATGCATAATTACGAATGCTGCTTTATGACCTACGGCCTGAAAATGGTCGGGAAAGACTATACCGGCTGGACTGTGGTGGAGGCCATTCCGGCTGAAGCGCCCGTCACGTTTACCGAAGCCGAACAGTCGCTGCAACGGATACTCCGCACCTGGCTGGGTTTTGCACCCGAAACCGTGCCTATGGGCGAGCGCTGGAATAAAGGAAAAATGGTACTGGTACCCGGCGACAGCAGCACACAGTCAAAAGAGGTGCCGATTGAAAC
>JALOMU010000093.1 GCA_025455285.1 Flavihumibacter sp. | reverse complement strand
AATTGATTCTTACCTAGTTTTTCAAACACACATATACCAAGAAATTCCTCCAACCGATCCATAGGAAGTCCAAGTTGAAAAGAAAGTGATTTTTTTAGTCTCGGAGATAAACTACTGCTCATTTATTACTGCTGTATACGGAAATGAAATTAGTGTAGATCGAAAAATAAAAAAGAAAAAATATTGCGCAACCATATAATTGCATATATTTATGCAACCATTTAGTAGCATTTAAAGATTATGAACAGCAGAAGAGATGTTTTTCAGGCGATAGCCGACCCCACCCGTAGAGCTATTATTTTATTGCTGGCAGCTGGAGCTATGACACCCAATGCCCTTGCGGAGCATTTTAATTCCAGCAGGCAGGCTGTATCGAAGCATTTGCAGATCCTGTCGGAATGTGAAATCGTTACCCAGGAACAACAGGGAAGAGAAATTCACTATCACCTGAATGCAGCAAAAATGAAAGAGATCGAAAAATGGCTGGAGCAATTCAAAAAACTATTAGCCAAACGATTTGATCAATTGGATGATGTACTTAAAAATCTAAAAAATAACAAACGATGAACAAAACCATCCTATTTGAATTCACAACAGACAAGGAAAACAAACGGATCCATGTAGAACGTTCTTTTGACGCGGATGTGGAACTGGTGTGGGCTGCCTGGACGGAAGCCGATATTCTTGACCAGTGGTGGGCCCCCAAACCCTGGCAGGCGGTCACCCAATCAATGAATTTCACAGAAGGCGGACGCTGGTTGTATTATATGCAGGGACCTGAAGGCGAAAAACACTGGTGCCTTTTCGATTTTGAAAAGATAATTCCACTGAAACATTTTTCAGGAATGGATGCTTTCTGCAATGAACAGGGCATTATTAATGATACTAAACCCAGGGTTCAATGGAGCAATGAATTTGAACCAGCCGAAGAGCAAACCCTGGTGCGTATACAACTGCAGTTTGAAAAACTGGAAGACCTGGAAACCATCATTCAGATGGGCTTCAGGGAAGGCTTTACAGCCGGATTGGAAAATCTGGATCAATACATTGCTGCACAATTTTCTCTGCGAAAGCAAAACCGAACAGATTCCAGGGCCAGGGTATCAACCTATCTCAATTTCGCGGGAAACACAGATGAGGCTTTCTATTTTTACCGGGATGTGTTTCAATCCGAGTTTATCAATGGGATCAAACGATTTGGAGATCTCCCAGCTGATTCCTCGCACCCACCAGTAGCCGAAAATATAAAACATATGGTGTTGCATGTAGAGTTACCTATACTTGGGGGACATATCCTGATGGGTACCGACGCGCCTAAAGAAATGGGATTTACCTTATCACAAGGTAACAACATGCATATTCAGCTGGAGCCCGAATCAAGAGCCGAAGCAGACCGGATATTCAATGAGCTATCGGAAGGTGGTGTCATAGAAATGCCCATGCAGGATATGTTCTTTGGTGCATATTTCGGAAGTTTCACAGACAAGTTTGGTATCAACTGGATGATAAATGTTCAACATCAAACCTGTAATGAAAAATAAAATTTTTCATATCGTTTCTGTTCTATTTGGCTTGCTCCTGATTAATGGGGGTCTGAACAAGTTTTTCAACTACCTGCCGGTACCGGATAACCTGCCGGAACCAGTAATGAAAGACAGTATGGCACTCATGGAGATTTCCTGGTTGATGCCGTTGATCGCGACTGCCGAACTAACAGGCGGACTGCTGATCCTTTTTCCAAGGACCCGCGCACTGGGATTGTTAATCGTTTTTCCGGTAATGACAGGAGTACTTTTGACGCATCTAACGGTTGCCCCGGACGGACTTATTATGGCATTGCTAATATGGGCAGTCATCGGCTGGATTATATGGGAAAATCGAAGTAAATTCCTTACGCTTATACGCTAATTATGATTCAAGAATTATTGAAGCAAATCTTTCAACTTCAAAAAAAGAGCAACCCAGGAAAAAACGCCCTGTTTAATCCGCCTTTAGAAGATGCAAAAATTAAGCAGCTGGAAGAAATATTAGATGAAGAACTTCCTGATGAAATTAAATTACTTTACAGCTTTGCGGATGGGGAGAGCAAAGAAGGTGAGGGTCTATTGTTTTATTGCAGGTGGATGTCATCAGCAGAAATCATGGATGTGCTGAAATTTAGCCAGAGCCTTGTTAAACCGAAAATTCCCTATATTGAAAACCCAGCTATTTCCAATCAAATTATACAACAGCTTGTTGATTTATTTGTTGCTCAAATTCCAAAACGAAATTTTTTTGGTCTGAAAAAATCATGGTATAAACTAGTTTTTTCCTGCGGACCTGGTTCTTTATCCGGACCGGCATTATATTCGACGGATAAAACCATGCCCAATAAGCATGAATTACTTTCCATATCTTCCGAAGTTTATTCTGAAATGGAAGAAAAAATTGATATACTTCAGCAAACAGAAAAGTCAAGTTATCCATGGGACAAGCTTGACTTTACTGTTTATTCCACTGGTCAGTATGAACTAAACCGGATCATGTATCAATCGGAGGATTTTGCAAACCTTCATTCAACACCGGAAGCTTCCATTAAAAAAATCTATTTCCATAACAAATGGCTTCCTATTTTTTCAGATCATGGCGGCAACCACATTGGAATAGATCTGGACCCGGATATCAATGGAACCAAAGGACAAGTAATTATTTATGGAAGAGATGAAGACAAGCTGCTTGTTGTTTCAAATAACCTGACTGATTTTTTTAAGCTTTTGCTTGATGATATTAAAAAATCAGAAAACAGCATATTATTAAATTCAACCACTCATTTACACGATCAGTTGAGAAATATGCTTTATCCAACTCTTTGATAAATTTTGTTTATTCGGAAGAATGACTACCAAACATCCAGCCTACGGAAAATCCTACGGCATCCAGTGAGCGGAGCTTTTGACCGTCTACATTTGACAAATTCGTAGTTCCAAAGTTGAAAAAAGTACTAAGTGCAATACCATTTGCAAACTGGTAACCCCCTTTTATTTGTACGCCAATATCCATTCTTTTCATTTCATCCTCACCCTTGCCAAATTGAATATCTTCTGTAAACCCATCATAGGAATATTTCCCGGACAATGTATACATAAAATTCGGCCCCAGACCAGCAAAGATTGTACTGTTATTGTTGAATATATGCGAGTACATGATTGGAACAGGAACTGAGATACGATTGAGTTTAAACTCATCCCATCCTTCGTAAGACAGTTTACCCGCACGGAATAAAACCGATGGACGAACAGCCAGGAAATGATTCAATTGAAAATGTGCAGTTGCCCCGATCTGATAATTCACCCCTGCATACGTATTTGCATCCTGATCATACAAGCCAGAAGCAGTAAACCCGGCTTCAGGACCTACACTAACCTGTGCAAAAGAAGCAGTTGAAATAAGAAAAATGGAGGAACAGGCCACTACGAGTGGTTTAAGGAATTTGTTTTTCATAGAAAAAGTTAGTTTTTAATGAGCTCAAAAATAATAGAAGAAAAATAAAATCCAAGTTTTCCTCAAAAAATCAATTTCCAGCTTTGATGACTGGCAGCCGGATTACAGATGGATATTTGGCAGAATGGTGAATGTTATTCTCCACTACCCTGCCTTCCGATTCATCATAATTATTTCCACCGGTATTCAGGTTGCGTTCAAATCGGGGGAAATTACTGCTGGAAATTTCTATGCGGATCCGGTGACCGGGCGCAAAATAATTACTGGTAACCATCGGCGTTAGATCCACCTTATACACTTTACCGTTCTCCATCATTACTTCCTTTTCGTATCCTTCACGGTAGCGCAGGCGCTGAATCGTTTCATCCAGGTTATAGGCCTTGCCATCCGGATACACATCAATCAGCTTAATGGTGATATCTGTATCCGGTCCTGTTGAGGAAACATATAAAGAAGTTTCAATAAAGCCCGTCACCTCCACTCCTTCTTTTAATTCTTCAGAAGTATATACAAGAATATCTTTTCTCAATTCCATGGCAGACTGATCAAAAGAACCTCCCTGGATGGCATTACCCGTACAACAAACATTACCGCCATAAGAAGGAACCGGATTCAAGGGATCATAGGTGAACGTATCGGATTTGCTTTTTGCATTTGGCTTTTTGATGCTCAGGATGCCATCTCCAAGGCGACTGTTAGCGCTACCACCACTATTTAAATAAAAGCTGCGCATTTCGGTATTGGGCAACGGAAAACTTTCCGCCTGCTGCCATTTGTTGCTTCCCATGGTATAATACCGAACACGCGGATTGCTGGCCTTAAAATTATTCTGCTCTCCTTTCAGGAGCATATCAAACCAGCCCCAGGTTAGTTCATCATAATTCAATCGGGCATCCCCCACACTCCTTTCTCCTACAACTGTATTTTCAGTAGCACGTTTATAAGAACAATGCAAAACCGGTGCTATGACCAGGTATTGGTTATCCGCTACTCCTGGCATCTTTGCTGTATTGCGAACATGATTAAAGAGTGCAATATTGGGAGCCGAGGATACATCGTACCAGGAAACAAACCAGAAAGTTGGCACTTCCATTGGCATATTATCGTGGTACAACCCTCCCTGGAACCAGGCCGGATCATTGGGTTTTCGGACTATCATTTTATCATAGATGCCGGTTGATCCCTGTGCATTTTTAATGATATCTTTTACTGGTAAGTGCTTCAGTTTTTCTGCCCAATCAACCCTTGGCATTTCTGGCCCCATATCATAAAAACGCTGAATGCGCTGCAGGTCTTGCTGACTGATATCTTTGGGAAGCCTGGGCCGGTACAGATCATGCTGGGTCCCATACAACCAGGCAGTAAACAACATTTGCTGGGCTCCGCCTCTGTACCAGTTTCCTTGCTCAAAAAATTTACCTACCCTGCCTACTCCGGCACCAAATCCCTGTGCTACCATTGCCGCCAATGCAGGATGATTCAGCGAAGCAGTAGCCATCTGCCACTCAGCTGTTGAGGAACAACCGATCAGTCCGATTTTTCCATTACTCCAGGACTGTTTCGACATCCATTCGAAAGCATCATAACCGTCGGTAAGCGGCGTACCCAGGATATCCCATTCACCTTCTGAAAAAAAGCGCCCGCGCTCATTCTGCACGACATAAGCATACCCCCGGCTAACGGCAGCATAGGCTTCTTCCAGGGCACGCGTAGTCATCTTACCATCTACCCAGGTATTGAAATTGTAGGGTGTCCTGCTGAATACAATAGGCACTTTCTGATTGCCTTTGGGGCGATAAATATCTGTTGCAAGCCGGATGCCATCACGCATGGGCATCATAACCTTCTGGTCAATAATAGCAATAGAGTCAAGTTTCCGGTATATAGCAGCAGTATCCTGGGCCGACAGTTGCAATACCAGCAGAAAGGCTATAAAGAGCAGGGAAATCTTTTTCATAATCCGAATGTAAGAATTTGAAAGCAGCTTTCCATTAAAGTAACTTAGTAGAAAATCAGCCGAATGAATAGGTATTCTTTTTTTCTTGTCTGGCTTTTGGGAACCAGTCTCTGCTCAATAGCACAATCTTCACAACAACTGGTGCGACTGGCTAAAATTGAAGTGGATCCCACTCAAGTTGAAGTTTATAATAAAGCGTTGAAAGAACAAATGCAGGCAGCTATTAACAAGGAACCAGGGGTGCTAACCTATTATGCGGTTGCTGAAAAAACAGCTCCGCACCGGATCACCATTCTTGAAATTTATGCTGATAGCAGTGCCTATTTATCACATATCAAAACAGCCCATTTCCTGAAATACAAGGAAACGGTCAAAGACATGGTAAAATCGCTGGAGCTGATTGATGTATCGATCATAGGAGTTGCGAGAAAACCGGACAATTATTCCAATCGGTAAACAATTGGCTGATGTTTGTAGGTTTTTACATTTTTCCCATCTTTGACAGCTGGTATCCATTTTCCAGAGATGGAAATCATACGAATGGATTCATCGTCCAATGTATATTCGATCGATTTTGCAATAAAAGGTTCGATTACCTGACCTGATTCATTTACCATAAAAAAGACGGTCACCCTGCCTTGAATGTTGAGATCAACTGCTCGTTTGGGATAGCTTAGGTTTTTTGACAAAAATTTACTCCAGCTACCAATGCCACCCGGATATTCCGATTCTTTTCCATCAGCTGAACTACTGCTGTCTTTATCAGAATCCAATAAATTGATAGTTTTCATTAACTGGTCTTCATGGTAAACATAAAGCGTTTTAAAAGGGAGACTGTCAACAGGAACCAGCTTATAAAAGTTACCTTGTTTTTTCCCATTTACATAAACACCGAAAGAATCCAACAACCCTTTTCCATTGTAATACCTGACCGCACCATTCAATTGTTTACCTTCCCGGTCTTTGTATTGCTCTGTTTTGATTAATGGACCTTTAAAATTGTAATAATCAAACTGCCAGCAAGTATCACTTCTTTGTTGTACCCGTAACATGTATTCAGCAGACTCTAGAGTGGAACCATTCCAGTTCTTATCAAATACATAAAAGTTTTCTTTGTTTTTTTTCTTTTGAGCAAACGCAGCATTTCCGAAAATTAGCAGGAAGGATAAGAAAGTCAGCAATATTTTTATCGAACCAAA
>JALOMU010000489.1 GCA_025455285.1 Flavihumibacter sp. | reverse complement strand
ACCTTATATTTTTTACGTAACCATATCGACTGGACAAACACAGAAGAAGTAAAGGAAGCACTAACCAACATCCAGCTCGATTTTCGGTACAATGACCATAGTCAGCAATCAGAGATTTTTCTGAATGATGAAAACGTGGAATATGTAATCCGCGACCTGGTGGTAGCTGAAAAAGTTAGTGAGATTGCTGCTATCAGAGAGGTACGTGAGTTTGCTGTGAAACAGCAGCAGTCCATGGGTAAGAAGAAAGGCATAGTAATGGATGGCAGGGATATTGGTACAGTTGTATTCCCCAATGCCGAATTAAAAATCTTTATGACGGCCGACAATGCGGTTCGGGTAGAACGCCGGTTTAAAGAGTTATATGAGAAGAATCCGAATGTCACTATCGAGGAAGTCAAAAACAACCTGGAGATGCGTGATTATATTGACAGCAATCGCGAAGTCAGTCCGCTTCGCCAGGCTGCAGATGCCCTGGTGCTGGATAATTCCAAACTAACCATGCCGGAGCAATTGACCATTGCGCTCAACTGGGTAAAGGAACGCCTGCCTGCCTGATTGTCTCGCATCCTTCAAGTTTTCCCGATCTCGTAAATGCATTTCCTCATCGCGTAAACAGTCGCGTTTTTTGCAGGATAAATTTGCGCCAGGCGTAAAATTAATTCTGCATGGCATTAAAGAAATGGATCGGGCGTATACATCTCTGGTTGGGACTGACCTCTGGCGCATTGGTTGTTTTTCTCGGTATCACAGGATGTTTGCTTGCTTTTGAAAAAGAGATTCGTTACCTGACAGAACCTTTTCGGTTTGTTGAAAAACAGAACAAACCCTATTTGCCACCTTCTCAGTTAAAAGCAATTGCAGCAACACAGCTAAATGGCCAGCCCGTTAGGATGTTGGAATATGGCAGTAAGGGCAGGGCAGCAATTGCAGGCTATTATGATTCTGTAGCCTATACAATAGTTGCGATGAATCCCTACACCGGTGAAGTGCTGAAGGTGAAAGACATGACTAAAGATTTCTTTCGCATTGTATTGAAAGGACATTTTTATCTATGGTTACCTCCTGCTATTGGGCGGCCTATTGTGGGATCAGCAACATTGGTATTTTTAATCATGCTGATCAGCGGCATCGTATTGTGGTGGCCAAAGAATAAGGCAGCCATCAAACAACGCTTTTCGATTAAGTGGAATGCGAAATGGAGAAGAGTGAATTACGACCTGCACAATGTATTGGGTTTTTACATGAGCTGGATTGGGATTTTCCTCGCAATAACCGGACTTGTTTGGGCCTTTGATTGGTTTGCAGATGGTACTTATTATGCGACCTCTGGTGGTAAAAAAAGACCACCACATGAGCATCCGGTTTCCAATCCAAAAATTCCGGGGAATACCGACCAGGTGGCTGACCAGTTATGGGCGGCGCATTTAGCCAATATGAGTGAAAAAGAAAGTATCACGGTCTTTTATCCGGTTACAGAAACTGATCCCTTGGAAATGGGTGTCAATCACCGGCCTGGCACTTACTACAAAGTAGATTATTATCACTATGACCCGATACAGTGGTGAAGAATTACCTGCTACGGGTTCTTATGCCGGGGGCTTTGATGAAGCTGGTTTGGCTGATAAACTGGTACGTATGAATTATGATATTCATGTAGGCGCAATTTTAGGTTTGCCTGGTAAATTCCTCGCTTTTTTTGGCAGTCTCATTGCTGCATCCCTCCCGGTAACCGGATTTCTGTTGTGGAGAGGGAGAAGAAAAAAGAAAGCAAAACCGCAGGTAGTTGCACGGGAAGTTATCTTACAACCTGCATAACGCTGTTGACATAGGGTTGTCAAAAACTCCTGTAGTTTTGTGAAAATTTACTACAAGAATGAGCCAGGTCAACCTATCCTCCATGAAAATTATTGGTATTACAGTAAGAACTTCCAATGCAGCCGGCGCCTCAGGTACCGATATCCCAGAACTATGGAATCGATTTATTTCAGAAGGCATGCTTACAAAAGTTACGAATCGAATCAACGATACAATTTACTGTGTGTATACTGAATATGAAGGTGATTACACTCAGCCCTATACAACACTGTTAGGATGCCAGGTTACTGAACTGAAAGATATTCCTTCAGGTATGACGGGCATAGTTATTCCATCGGGTTCTTACGAACAGGTAACAGTTACCGGGAATTTAATGAATGGAATTGTATTTGAAGCCTGGATGGATATCTGGCAGCGCCCATTAAATAGAACTTATATAGCGGATTTTGAAGTCTACGATGAGAAAGCAACTAATGTGTCCAATGCAGAAGTGACCATATTTGTAGGCGTTCAGAATTGAATCGTTGACAATACCGGTAAATGATCTGAATGGTGTATGGGAGGGACTTCCGAGTGTACAGGCTTCCCTTTCAACCTGGAATTGAAGAAAATATAATCAATCGTTTTAACAGGCGCATCTGTTGGAAAACTGGGTTGATCCAGACCTGAGGCTAAAGTCAATTGCGATAAGAGCAGGCGAATTTCGGATTGTTCAGGTGTTGCATTCAGATCTCCCATAAAAATAGCTGGCAGTTTCCTTTTTTTCAGATACTGCAACACTTCCTCAGCCTGTTTCAATCGGGTTGCTGCATCCAGTGAGAAATGCGCATTGGTAAAAAGTACACTGCCTTTAACAGGGATATCAACTTCTACCACTATTAGCGCCAATGATTGCCTAAGGCTATCTGGTTTTAATAAACTCAACCGGATATTCTCCACCTTTTTGATGGGATAGCGCGATAGTATCCCTTGTCCGTATGCCCCTCCCTGATAGGCAAAATGCCGTACAAAAGAATAATGCATCCCGGTAATTGCAGCTAATCGTTTCATCTGGTCAATTTGTCCGGAACGCGTGCACACACTGTCCACTTCTTGCAAACCAACCAGGTGAGCCTTTGTACCCAGAATATAATAACCAATGGAGTCAAGGGTATTTCGCTCGTCTTTATCTGCACCGTGGTGAATATTATAACTCATAACGGTGATGCCTGGTTGTTGACTAGCAACTTTGAGTCCCGCAAACAGTGCCAGGACAGCCAATAGGAAAGCCATTAATTTATTTGTGCTGCATATTACGCACTTCATTCCATACAAAATCTTCGATTTCATCAAATAGAAAACGTT
>JALOMU010000092.1 GCA_025455285.1 Flavihumibacter sp. | reverse complement strand
TGGTTGTAATCTTCGCTCCGAAATGGGCCGCATGTCCGGCACCTACCAAATAGAAAACCTCGATTCCCGCAAAAACTTTTCAGTAGATATCCCGGCATTCGAGATGATAGTGCCCTTTAAGAACAATTAAGAATTCTGAATTAGGAATTATGAATTATTTGGTGTCTTTTCACATGCATTCCTTTTAATTGTTTTGACGGAACTGGTAAATATTGCCGTAAGTTGAAACGCTTCAGATTTAAGGAGCGATATTTCCGAAAGTGTAGGATTCAAAACTTCCAACAGGTCAAGCCAGAACCATGATTCATCTGCTTCCTCAATTACCACCCCCAGTCTTGCTGTAAACTCTTTCAAAGATCGGGATTTGGTTGATGCACGATAGTTGGCAGCCATTCCGGTCGCAGATCTTACCAATTGATTTTTAATTGTTTTATTTCCAATTGAATCAGGTAGTTTGTCTAAAATTTGAATAACATTCAAAGCAAACTCTCTAGTTCTGAGTAATAATTCCTTTGCTCCCATTTTTTTAAAATAGAAAGAAAAGGTTCAACAAAAAAGGTTGAAAAAACCCGGAATTTAAAATGAATTGAGAATTATGAGTTAAGGAAATAATGATGATGGTACTTAATTCTCAATTCAAAATTCATAACTCATACTTCCGTTTTCTCGTGCATCATCTGCTGCAACTTCTTGGTTAATCCAAACAGGATGAGTGATGCAACGCCGGCCATTCCAACAAAGAGCAGGAAGAAATCGTAGTTGTTGGCGATTTCATATCCCAGGAAATAGGTGCTTTTGCCATCGGGATAGAGCGCGCTGAGTACGCCGGCAAATTTGTTGGCAACGGCGTTGGCAAGAAACCAGACTGCCATTAGCAGACTGGCATATTTCAAAGGAGCTAATTTGTTTACCAGGCTCAGTCCGATTGGTGACAGACAAAGTTCACCCCAGGTGTGCATTGCATACATGCCGAGTAACCAGATCATACTTACTTTAATGCCCGGTTGAACCCCATCAACACCCTGTGCAATCCAGAGATACCCCAGGGCTAGCAACATCAGGCCGATAGCCATTTTGGTTGGGGAGGAGGGTTCGCGTTTGCCCATTTTAATCCATAACCAGGCAAAAACAGGTGCGAAACTTACAACATAGATGGAATTCAATGAAGCAAACGCACTGGCCGGTATGGTGCCAATAAAGATGGATGAGGTTCCATTGGTGGCAACCTGGAACATCAGGTAAACGAGCGTGGCAATTGCTGCAGCCAGTAATGCCTGAACGGTTAGGCGAAGTTGTTTGTCAAATGTTCCTGCTAATGCCGATGTGGCTTTTTTTAAGAGTAGACCAAGGTAAAAAACAAGTGCTATTCCAAGGAGATAAATTATCCATTTTGGGATATCCCAGTTCAAATCGCGATTGGTTTGTTCGTCCGCAAAAAAGGTAAGTGAAGCGCCAGCCTGTTCAAATGCACTCCAGAAAAAGATCACAAAGAAGGAAACGATGAGAATAACAATAACCCTTTCTTTTTCAATTTTGGTAAGTGTTTTGTCAGACAGAATAAAAACAATGATAAAAATTGCGGAAGCCAGCAACAGATAGGTTAGAAAGGAAAATTTAGTGGCATCGATATATAGCAATCCAATCATCAGTGCCGATAAAATGGCTAAACCAGTACCCACCAGCAGGGGATTGGAAAAGGATTTCGGCGAATCAGCGGGGACAAGTCCCAATGATTTTCCCTGGGGATCTACCACATATTTTTCCTGGAATACCCATTGTACGATCACGCTTAACAACATGGCAACACCTCCTGCCAGGAACGCCCATTTAAAATCTGCCGGATCTCCAGTATCTCCCAAAAAGGCACAAACGATCGGTCCTAATGCACCACCTACGTTGATTCCCATATAAAAAATGGTATAGGCGGCATCTTTTCGACGGTCTCCATCGGGGTATAATTGCCCTACCAGAGAAGAAATATTCGGTTTGAAAAATCCATTTCCCGCAATCATAAATCCCAGTCCCGAGAAAAACAGGACACTGGATAATCCGGGATTGGAGGCATACAAACTACCACAGAAAAAGAGGATGAATTCGCCCATCGCCATCAGTAATCCCCCTGCAATAATAGAGCGTTTGTTACCCCAGTAGCGATCAGCGATAAATCCACCGATCAATGGGGTCAGATAAACGAGTCCGGTATAGGAGCCATAAAGATTGGAAGCGAAAGCTTTATCAAAGACCAGGGCCTTTGTCATGAATAGAACCAGTACGGCGCGCATTCCATAGTAATTGAAGCGCTCCCACATTTCTGTGGCAAAAAGAATGTAAAGCCCTTTTGGATGACTTTTTTGGGCAGCAATCTGCGTTTGACTCATGAGTTTGTCGGTTTTATTGGCTGTAGTTCAGGGTCGAAAAATAAGGATAAAAATGGGAAACCGGCGGGCTGGTACCATTTCCCTATTTTCGCAGCCTGAAACGAATAGTAAATCATGAATATATTATTGCTCGGATCTGGTGGCAGGGAGCATGCCATAGCCTGGAAACTTACACAAAGTCCACTTTGCGATTCATTATACATTGCCCCGGGAAATGCTGGCACCTCAAATTGCGGCACCAATGTTTTGCTTTCCATCACTGATTTTCCTGCCATCCGCCAGTTTTGTCTGGAGAATGAGATTCATCTAATTATAGTTGGACCGGAAGAGCCGCTGGTGAAAGGCGTGGTTGATTATTTTAAAAACAATCCGGTTCCGTTGAGTGAGGATGCCGCCCGGGAACTCAGATTGGATTCGGTACCAGTTATTGGTCCGGCTGCCTATGGTGCCCAGCTGGAAGGGTCCAAGGCTTTTGCAAAAGCATTCATGGAAAGACATGCCATCCCCACAGCAGCCTACCGGGAATTCAATGCGGATAATTTTGAAGCAGGGATTGATTATATCCGTCAGCATCCTTTGCCGATTGTATTGAAAGCAGATGGACTGGCAGCAGGTAAGGGGGTTCTGATTTTGAACGATCAGGAAGAAGCCATCCGGGAATTCACTTCCATGATCCGGGAGAGCAAGTTTGGAGATGCCAGTAAAAAAGTGGTGATAGAAGCTTTTTTGTCAGGTATTGAATTGTCTGTTTTTGTCCTGACCGATGGAAAAAATTATGTGTTGCTACCAGAAGCGAAAGATTATAAAAGAATTGGTGAGGGAGATACCGGTTTGAATACCGGAGGCATGGGTGCTGTAAGCCCGGTTCCGTTTGCCAGTACGGAATTTATGCAGAAAGTGGTGGATCGGGTGGTGAATCCAACGGTGAAAGGATTGCAGGAAGAAGAAATTGATTACAAGGGGTTCATTTTTGTAGGTCTTATTAAAGTTGGTAATGATCCATTTGTGATTGAATACAATTGCCGGATGGGAGACCCTGAAACGGAGGTAGTAATGCCCCGGTTGAAGAATGATCTGGTTGAACTGATGCTGGCTACCGCCCGCCAGGAGCTCGATGGTCAAACCGTTGAACAGGATTCACGGGTAGCCTGCACTGTTATGGCAGTGAGCGGTGGATATCCCGGTGATTATGAAAAGGGTAAAAAAATTAATGGGTTAGAGCAGGCAACCGGTTCTGAAACCCTTGTTTTTCATGCGGGTACTGCTGAGAAAAATGGGGAAGTGTTGACCAATGGGGGACGGGTTTTGTGTGTTACTTCCTATGGTAGTTCTGTTAAGGAAGCAGTTGATACCTCTAAGGCTGTGTTGGGCAAGATTTCTTTTGAGGGTATGTATTTCCGGACAGATATCGGTTACGAATTCAATTAATGTGATTGAAATGAAATCTGTGCATTATTCTGACTATCTGCAGCTGGATAAGATCCTTGGTGCTCAACAACCCGAGAGTGAGTTGCAGCAGCAGCCTGCGCATGATGAAATGTTATTCATCATCATTCATCAGGCCTATGAATTGTGGTTCAAACAGATCATGTATGAAGTAGATAGTGTGCATGCAATTCTGCAACAGCCATCTCTAAACGATAATTCTCCTGAACTGCAAACGGTAGTTCATCGGTTGCAGCGCACTGTTACCATCCTGAAGTTGTTGGTTCAGCAGATTGATGTGATGGAAACCATGACTCCAATGGATTTCCTGGATTTCAGGGACATGCTACGGCCGGCGTCGGGATTTCAGAGCTGGCAATTTAAAGGACTGGAAGCCAGACTGGGACTCCGATTCGAACAACGGCATGGCCAGGAATATTATTTGTCGCAATTACGTCCTGAGCAGGTAGCCCTGATTAAACGAATTGAGTCTGAACAATCCCTGATCAGTTTGCTGAATGAATGGCTGGAGCGGATGCCATTCCTGGAGCAGGCCCCCGGCTGGTTTCAGGCATATACGGATGTCTACCGGTCGAGCTTATCCGAAAAGGAGAAGGCTAACCTGGAGGCATTTGATAAGAAGTTTGGAGCAGATCACGATGAGCGAATAGCTGATCAAAAAACATTCACATCCTTGGGAGCGGATTTAAATAGACAGTTGTCGCCAAGAGCTGCCAGAGCTGCCTTATTTATTATGTTGTATCGTGGGTATCCCATGTTGCAATTGCCTTTTCAATTGCTGAATATATTACTTGAGATTGATGAGCAACTTAGTACCTGGCGTTACCGGCACATGAACATGGTGCATCGTATGATTGGTACCAGGATAGGCACAGGAGGCAGTACGGGTAAGGATTACCTTAAGGGTGCTGTAGACAAACATTACATCTTTGGTGAAATCGCTCAATTAACGAGTTTCCTTGTAGAGCGCCGTCACCTGCCAAAATTGGATGCAACAATGGAGAAACGTCTCGGGTTTGGAGGTATGGAAAGTGAGACATAAGATGTGAGACGTGAGAATGCTTTCACTTTTTACTGCTGGTAAGATTCTTCCAGTTTATGCTATTGTATGTCGGTTTCAGAGAAATCCAGGGGAGTGTTTTTCGTTTACGTGGTCGTTTTAATAGTCCATTGTCTTTGAGCAGTTGAATCATGGAGATCACCTGCCAATTTGTTGATATTTTCAGCACTGCCCAATATTTTCAACACCTGATAGAGTATTCCAATGGAGATAGCCGGATAGCCCTGCTCCAGGCGTCCAATTGTTGTCTGGTGTACTCCTATGCTTATAGAGTTATCGAGTAATGTCATCGTTTTAAATTGTCTTTTTAACCGGATTGCTTCTCCCAGTTGCTGAAGAGGATTTGTGGTCGATTGTGACAAACATCCTGTTTTCTTGGGTTAGTTGTATGCCTTAATGAAAATCACCTATTTGCCAGATCAGGCACAAGAAGGATTGATTTTGAGCTTGGTTGTAACCTTGGTAAAATAATGGACTGAATAAGGAAAATCGAAACAGCCTCATCGGTATGCATCCAGTACATTAGCCGTTGAATTGAATCAACATGAAAAAAGGCTACTGGAAAAGAAAACTAACTATTGCTATGCTTGCTATAATGGGTGGAACAATTTCCCTCCAGGCAGTACAGGCTCAAACAGGAGTAACCGGACTTACTTCGCAACAATTACAACCCGGTGGAGATACCGCAAAAATGGCCTGGTTTGGAGATGCCAAACTCGGCATTTTTATTCATTACGGGATGTACGCAGTAAATGGCGTAGACGAAAGCTGGAGTTTTCATAATAAGAAGATTAGTCACGCTGAGTACATGAAACAAATGAAGGGATTTACTGCCAGTAAATACAATCCGGATGCATGGGCTGCTCTTATTAAAGAAAGTGGTGCCCGGTATGCAGTGATCACTACCAAACACCACGACGGACTCGCCCTTTGGAACACTGCCCAAAAGCATTACAGTACTGTAAAAAATACACCTGCAAAAAGGGATTTGTTAACTCCGTTTTTCCAGGCACTGGATAAGTATGGGCTGAAAAGAGGTGCGTATTTTTCTCTTATTGACTGGTCATACCCCGATTATCCCGGATTTCTGAAGGATAGCAGTCGGTATAAAATTGCACAGGATACTGCCCGCTGGAGCCGCTTCAGTCGATTTAACAAAGCCCAGATCCAGGAAATAAGTCAGCAGTTCAAACCGGATCTCTGGTGGTTCGATGGAGATTGGGAGCATAGTGCGGAGGAATGGGATGCGGCGGGAATCCGGAAAATGATCCTGGAGTCAAAGCCAGGTGCGATCATTAATTCAAGGTTACAGGGGTATGGCGATTACGCTACACCCGAACAAAACACCCCGGTGCACCGTCCAAAGGGCCGCTGGTGGGAGCTCTGCATGACCATCAACAACAATTGGGGATACCAGCACAGTGATACCAACTGGAAGACGCCTGCCGAAATCATTTCCATATTTGCAGATGCCATCGGCAGCGGCGGAAACTTGCTTCTGGATATTGGACCGATGGAAGATGGAACGATCCCAAAGGAACAGGTTACTGTGCTGAAAGAGCTCGGTAAATGGAACCGCAAACATGAAGAAGCCATTTTCGGAACGGAGGGCGGAATGCCACACGGACATTTTTACGGTCCGTCTACGATTTCCAAAGATTCAACCAAGTTGTACTTGTTTCTTGCAGGAAAGCCCTCAGGAACAATATGGATCAAAGGCCTGGTAAACAAGATCAAATCAATCCGGGTGGTAGGCACCGGGCAGGAGTTGTCGCATAAGGTTGTGGGTAAAAT
>JALOMU010000091.1 GCA_025455285.1 Flavihumibacter sp. | reverse complement strand
GCTCTTCCGGGGATGTTTATTATAAGTTGCCTCTTTTTTCCTGTTCTCTCTCAATGGCTTCGAACAAAGCTTTGAAATTACCTTTACCAAAACTTTTTGCCCCTTTTCGCTGAATGATCTCAAAAAACAAGGTGGGCCGATCTTCCACCGGCTTGGTGAAGATCTGCAATAAATACCCTTCTTCATCACGATCAACCAGGATTCCAAGTTCGCGTAAGGGTGACAGATCTTCATCTATTTGCCCCACACGATCCAGTAATTCATCGTAATAAGTCGCCGGCACTTTTAAAAACTCCACTCCTCTTTGCTGCAATGCCGAAACTGTTTCAATAATATTATTGGTTGCCAGGGCAACATGTTGACATCCTTCTCCATTATAAAAATCCAGGAATTCTTCTACCTGGCTTTTTTTCTTTCCCTCTGCAGGTTCATTTATGGGGAATTTCACATACCCGTTTCCGTTAGACATTACCTTGCTCATCAAGGCAGAATATTCTGTTGAAATATCATTGTCATCAAAACTCAAAATATTCCTGAAGCCCATAACATTTTCATAAAATCCAACCCATTTTTCCATCTGGTTCCAGCCCACATTTCCGACGCAGTGGTCAACATACAAGAGCCCGGTTTCGGTGGGATTGTAGTCCGATTTCCAGGCCTGGTAACCAGGAAGAAAAGATCCTGTATAATTGGTGCGTTCTATAAAAAGATGAACCGTATCCCCATAGGTTTTAATCCCGCTCATGATCACTTCGCCGTATTCATCCGTAAGACGCAGTGGTTCCATATAGGAGTCTGCGCCGCGCAAAGTGGTTTCACTCCATGCTTTTGTGGCATCCCCGACCCGAAGTGCAAGCATTTTAACTCCATCCCCATGATGATAAATATGATCGGCAATAGCATTTTCAGGTCGAAGGGGGGTAGTAAATACGAAAGTCAGTTTATGTTGCCGAACCGCATAACTCGCGCGGTCCTTTATGCCTGTTTCCGGGCCTGCATACGCCAGGCTCTGGAACCCAAAGGCGGTCTTGTAAAAATGGGCGGCCTGTTTGGCGTTCCCGACATAAAATTCTACATAATCCGTTCCCTGAAGAGGAAGAAAATCAGTTGCAGCATGCTGCTGAAGCTTGGATAATACCTGGTTCATTTTGAGGCTAATTAAAAGAAATGAAAAATTGAGGCCGGTAATCCGGACTTGTTAAAAAATTAAACCAGTGAAGTTGAGTCCATCGCCAATGACTCCATCAGCAGGCAGTACTGCTGTCTGTGATCGGAAAATAGTTTATGCGCATAATCCGGAGTCATGGTACAAATATAAGAATCCTGAACCTGCAGGCAGCGGAATCATTATTTTTACGCCATGAAAAAAGTTGGAATTCTTGGAGGCGGACAATTAGGCAGAATGTTGTTACAGGAAGCAGCTAATTACCCGGTTGAAACCTGGGTACTGGAAAACGATCCCACTTGCCCTGCTGCTCATCTCTGCCATCATTTTGTAACCGGAAATATCCGATCCTTTGATGATGTATACCAATTTGGCAAACAGCTGGATGCCATTACGATTGAAATTGAATCCGTAAACGTGGATGCGCTGGAACAGTTGGAAAAAGAAGGCGTAAAAGTAATACCGAAGCCATCGGCGTTGAGAACCATCAAGAACAAAATAATACAGAAAGAATTTTACCAGGCCAATGGAATCCCTACGGCTGCATTTGTAACGGTGGCCAATAAGGAAGCACTCAAATCCCATTTGGATTTTTTGCCAGCTGCTCAAAAACTGGGCGAGGGTGGATATGATGGTAAAGGAGTCCAATTACTTCATTCATTTGAAGAGTTTGAACTTGCCTTTGATGCACCCAGTGTACTAGAAAAAAAAGTGGCTATTGAAAAAGAAATTGCAGTGCTGGTAGCCATCAATAACAAAGGAGAGCAGGCTATCTACCCTCCTGTTGAAATGGTATTTGATCCGAATCTGAATTTGCTGGATTACCAGATTGCTCCGGCAGACCTGGAAGACAAAACACTGTGGAGAGTCGAAGCCATTGCACTAAAACTGGTGAAAGCACTTGAATCTCCGGGTTTGTTTGCAATTGAACTCTTCATCGACAAACAAGGAGAAGTGCTGGTAAATGAAGCCGCGCCAAGGGTGCATAATAGCGGTCATCATACTATTGAAGCCCATTCCTCCTCCCAGTATGATATGTTATGGCGGATCCTGTTGGATTTTCCACTGGGCTCTACTTCTGCCCTGCTTCCCTCTTCCCTGGTCAATCTGATTGGTGAACCCGGTTATTCAGGAGATGTGAACTATGAAGGATTGGAGGAAGTATTAAATATGGAAGACGTTTACGTTCATTTGTATGGTAAAAAAGAAACGAAGCCCGGTAGAAAAATGGGGCATGTAACTGTTCTGGGTAAGGATAGGCACGACCTGGTAAGAAAGGCCCACCAAATCAAGCGCATTTTAAAAGTGAAGAGTTAAGTTCATTTATAATTTATTTTTTCCATTTATCCTGATTAATTACCGTTCATCCCAAGTAAACAGGAATATGTAGTGATTTGTCGACTTCTGGGAAGCCGGCCAACAATAGGCAGGATTTATCTGTTAATTTTACCATTGACCCAACTTTAAACCAGGAAAAATTCATGCGATCAATAGCCAGCGCGCTTTCATTTTTAGTTCTCTCCGGTCTTCTTGGAGGATTGAATTCCTGTAAATCAGATGACAAGAAAAAAATTGCCCCACCTGCTGCAGGAACATCCGCACGTCCTTCCCAGGTGATAAAAGTTGAGGCGTTCGTTCTTAAACCCGGATCCGTTAGTGAAAAACTGGAAGTTCCAGGTACCCTAATGCCTTTTGAAGCAACTGAATTAAGGCCAGAAGTTTCAGGAAGAGTAACTCAATTAAATATCCGGGAAGGACAACAGGTTGGCAAGGGCACCCTGCTCGTGAAATTATACGATGATGATTTGCAGGCACAATTAAAGAAATTGCAGGTACAGCTAAATATTTACGAACAAACTGCCAGTCGCCAGGCTGAACTATTAAAAATAGATGGTATCAGCAAGCAGGAATATGATCTGAGTGTACTGCAGGTAAATAATATTAAAGCGGATATGGAGTTAATTCGTACCTCCATTGAAAAAACAGAAATCCGGGCCCCTTTCTCTGGTCGCCTTGGATTACGTAATGTGAGTCTGGGCGCCTATGTAACACCAGCTACACTGATCACTAATATCCGACAGGAAAATGAATTAAAACTGGAGTTCACTGTTCCTGAAAAATACAGCAGCCGTATTAAATCAGGATCGATGGTTAGATTCAGCATAGAAGGACTCGACAAAACGATCCCGGCAAAAGTACTGGCAACTGAAGAAGCTGTGATGGAAGACAGTCGAAGCCTTCGAATCCGTGCTGTAGTACAAGGAAAAGCACCCCAATTGATACCTGGCGCATTCGCCAAAGTGCAATTGGATTTCGGAAAAGACAACAATGCGCTGCTGATCCCAACCCAGGCTGTAATACCCCAGGCGAGATTCAAAAAAGTGATTGTTTACCGGGATGGAACTGCTGTCTTTGAAACCGTAACAACCGGTGTAAGGGATAGCAGTTATGTACAAATCATAGAAGGATTAAAAGCGGGAGATACCATTGTAACAACCGGCCTGCTTTCTATTAAACCGGAAGCCAAAATTGCCATATCCAAACTTAATTAAGCAACCATGAATATATCCGAACTGAGTTTGCGGAGGCCGGTTCTGGCCATCGTGATGAATGTGGTGATCATCGTTTTCGGATTGATCGGTTATAAATTTCTAGGGGTTCGGGATTACCCGGCGATTGATCCGCCTGTTGTTAACGTTCGAACCTCCTACCCCGGGGCTAACGCTGATATCATTGAATCGCAAATTACTGAACCCCTGGAGAAAGCAGTGAATGGAATTGCAGGTGTAAAAAATATTACTTCCAGCAGTAGCCAGGGCACATCCAATATTACCGTTGAGTTTGATTTGTCCATTGACCTGGAAGCCGCCGCCAATGATGTGCGGGATAAGGTTTCACAAGCTGTTCGTTCATTGCCGGATGATCTGGATGCACCCCCGGTTGTATCCAAAGCTGATGCGAGCTCCGATGTGATCATCTCCATGACTGTTCAGAGTAATACGCGCAACCAGTTACAGGTAACAGAGTATGCCACCAATAACCTGCTTGAGCGACTGCAAACCATTCCCGGTGTAAGTGGAATCCAGATCTGGGGGGAGAAACGATATGCCATGCGTATCTGGTTCGATCCGGCTAAATTATCTGCTTATGGTTTAACTCCGGGAGATGTACAGACTGCTTTAAGAACCCAAAACATTGAATTACCCTCCGGTAAAATATCCGGAAACGCTACTGAACTTTCCGTTCGAACCTTTGGTTTACTCAATACCGAAGAAGAATTCAATAATATCATTGTTAAAAATGTGGGAGGCTCTGATATCAAGCTAAAAGATATTGGGGAAGCTGTATTGGGACCAGAGAATGAAGAAACCGTGCTGAAAGAAAGTACTATCCCAATGATTGCGCTAGCACTGGTGCCTCAACCCGGTTCCAATTATGTAGCCATTAGTGATGAGTTCTACAAACGTTATGAACAGATCAAAAAAGATGTACCGGAGGATATTTCGCTTGACATTGCTCTGGATCAGACGAAATTTATCAAGCGCTCCATTTTGGAAGTAGAAGAAACACTACTCATTGCTTTTGTGTTGGTGGTATTGATTATCTATTTCTTTTTTCGCGACTGGATCATTGCGATTCGTCCGCTGATTGATATCCCGGTTTCATTGATTGGAGCTTTTTTCATTATGTACCTATTTGGTTTTACCATCAATGTATTGACCCTGCTTGCCATTGTACTGGCAACCGGCCTGGTGGTGGATGATGGAATTGTGGTAACAGAAAACATCTTCAAAAAAATGGAGAAGGGCATGGATAAATGGCAGGCTGCAAAGGAAGGCTCAAAAGAAATTTACTTTGCCGTTATTGCCACCTCCATTACACTCGCCGTGGTATTCCTGCCGATCGTATTCCTGGAAGGATTTGTTGGACGACTCTTCCGTGAATTTGGAATTGTTGTTGCAGGGGCGGTATTGATTTCGGCATTTGTGTCGCTTACACTCACACCTGTACTAAACGTAAAGCTCACCCGAAAATCACAGAAACCATCCTGGTTCTATCGGAAAACTGAACCCTTTTTTGTGGGAATGGAAGATCTGTATCGCCGCACCCTGAGCGGATTTATGCGTGTCCGCTGGATTGCCTTCCTGATCATCGGAATATGTTTTGCAGCCATTTATTTTATTGGAACCAACATGCAGTCAGAATTGGCTCCTATGGAAGATCGCAGCCAGTTCAGGTTGTCCATTACCGCACCCGAAGGAACCTCCTTTGACTATATGGATAGTTATATTGACCGGATCGGTAGTTTCATGCTGGATTCAGTTCCTGAAAAACGTGTAATGATCACCGTTACTGCTCCCGGTTTTTCGGGAACAGGTTCAGTGAATACCGGTTTCCTGCGGATGACACTGGTGGATCCTGATGAGAGAGTTCGAAGTCAGCAGCAGATTGTAGATATGGTGAACCGAAACCTTGGAAGGTTTAATGAAGGTCGCGCATTCGCAATCCAGGAGCAAACTATCCAGGTGAACAGAAGAGGTGGCCTGCCTGTACAGTTTGTAATCCAAAACGTAAATTTTGAAAAAATCAGGGAAATACTTCCGCAATTCCTTGAGGAAGCCAATCGCAGCCCAATATTCCAGGGAGTTGATGCTGATCTGAAATTCAACAAACCTGAACTTCGCCTGAATATTGATCGCCTTAAGGCTAGTCAGCTTGGTATTTCAGTTGAAGATGTTTCTTCCACCCTGCAACTGGCACTCAGCAATCGTCGCCTAGGCTATTTTACGAAAGATGGTAAACAATACCAGGTTATAGGACAGCTGGCCAGAAACGATCGGGATGAGCCTACTGATTTGAAAACAGTGTATGTACGCAGTTCAACCGGTCAGGTAGTATCGCTTGATAATATCGTCAGCTTTGAAGAAGAGACCACACCTCCCACGATTTATCACTTTAACCGATATAAATCAGCAACTGTTTCAGCCGGACTAGCACCTGGCAAAACCATCGGTGATGGGATTAAAGAAATGGAACGTATAGCAGATGGGCTGCTAGATGAAACTTTCTCCACAGCTTTGTCCGGATCATCCAGGGATTTCCAGGAAAGCTCAAGTAATACCAGCTTCGCTTTCCTGCTGGCATTGGGATTGATTTTCCTGATCCTTGCAGCGCAGTTTGAAAGTTTTATTGATCCATTCATAATCATGTTTACCGTTCCGCTGGCAATTGCCGGCGCACTGATCGCATTGTGGATCTTTGACCAGACCCTGAATATTTTTTCTCAGATTGGGATGATCATGTTGATCGGACTGGTTACCAAAAATGGTATCCTAATTGTAGAATTCGCCAACCACAAACGCATAGAAGGAATGGCAAAAACTCCGGCAGTAATTGATGCGGCAGTAAGCAGGCTACGTCCCATTCTGATGACCAGTCTGGCTATGGCACTCGGAGCTTTACCCCTGGCACTTTCCCTGGGAGCCGCGTCTACCAGCCGTATTCCATTAGGTATTGTAATCACCGGGGGTATCATGTTTTCACTGATCCTGACTCTTTATGT
>JALOMU010000090.1 GCA_025455285.1 Flavihumibacter sp. | reverse complement strand
AGGGAAGAAGGTCGCTCTGTGCTGGAGGCGGCAGTCGAAGGTGCTGCATCGCGTTTGCGTCCGATTCTGATGACCTCCTTTGCATTTATTGCGGGCTTATTACCACTTTGTCTTGCTTCTGGTGCCGGTGCCATGGGTAACCGTTCCATTGGTACCGCAGCTGCTGGGGGTATGTTGATCGGTACACTCTTTGGTGTGCTGGTAATACCTGGATTGTATGTGCTTTTCGCAAGTTTGCTCAAAGCGCCGGTTAAGAAAAAAAATATAGAAAATGAAACAATTGACGGTGATGCATAAACGAAGTTTGAAACTCCTTGGAAGCACCCTGGTGGCAGTCCTTTTTATGGCTGCCTGCAGAGTGGCGGCTCCTCCGGCTTTACAGGACGTAAAACCTTTACCGCCACAGTTTCTACCCAAAACGGATACAAGTGCTTCCATGATGGACAGCACCTCCGCGGGTGATTTTCATTGGGATGTTTTTTACAGTGATTCCCTGTTATTACAACTGATCGATACGGTATTGAAAAATAATCCGGATCAGCAGATCGCCTTTCAGCGGGTGGAAATCATGAATCAATTGGTAAACCAGCGCAGAGCCGCCTTTCTGCCTTCTTTCCAGGGTGTGTTAAGCGGAGGATTGGATCGCTTTGGTGAGTATACAATGAATGGAGTGGGTAACTGGGATATGAATTTGTCGCCCAATCTAAGCAAGGAGCAGATTGTTCCAAACCCTGTACCCGACTTATTTGTAGGAGTCCGGAGTCATTGGGAAATCGATATCTGGGGTAAACTGAAGGCCCAGAAAAAAGCAGCCATCGCCAGGCTGATGGCAGCCGAAAATGGCAGACGTTATCTTACCACACAACTGGTAGCACAAGTTGCATCACTCTACTATGAGCTGGCTGCAAGTGATATTGAACTGGATATCATCCGAAACAACGTCAAACTGCAACAACAGGCATTGGAAGTGGTAAAAGTTCAGAAGGAGGGTGGTCGCGCTACCCAATTGGCAGTACAACAGTTTGAAGCCCAGTTGTATCGCACACAGGCACTGGAGTGGATGATGAAACAGCGGGTGGTATCTATCGAAAATCAACTGAGTGTACTGGCTAACCAGTATGATCAACCGATAAAGCGGCAGAAATTTTCTTTTCAGGATATTACTCCATCTCCCTTACCTGTTGGATTTCCAAGCGATGTATTGTTAAGTCGCCCGGATATTAAAGAAGCAGAATTGAAACTGCAGGCAGCCAAAAGTGATATTGAAGCCATCCGTGCTGCCTTCCTGCCAGCCCTTACATTGCAACCTATGATTGGGTTACATACGTACAATACGTCCAAGTGGATAAATCCAGAATCACTGACCTGGGGTATATTGGGCGGACTAACAGCGCCCTTGTTAAACCGCCGGCAGTTGAAAGCTGATTTCAACATTTCAACGGCAGAGCAGAAAATTGCATTTAACAGTTACCAACAAACGCTGGTGATAGCTTATAATGAGATCAGTACACAGATGAACAACTGGTCGAACCTGAGTCAGCAGTTTTACCTGAAAGAAAAGGAATTTAATGTGTTATCGACGGCGGTACAAACAGCAAGGGATCTGTATGTGGGTGGTTATGCGAACTACCTGGAAGTGATTACAGCACAGAAAGGGGTATTGGATGCTGAACTGGAATTGGTTGATACCCGTTTGAAAATGATGCAGGCCAAAGTGGATCTTTATAGAGCATTAGGAGGAGGATGGCAATAAGCCATCCTCTTTTATTTAGTTATCAGGCTAGTTCCATGCCTACTTTTTCAAGCAGGGCCTTAGTTTTGCGGATGCCTTCATCTTCACTTAAAACTTCTCCTTCGTATTCAATGCCGATATAACCGGTAAATCCGGCTGCCTTTACAATCTGCAGCATTTTCTTGTAATCGGTTTCGGTTTCATTACCCTGTGCATCAAAATCATGTGATTTGGCACTAACGCCTTTGGCAAATGGCATGAGTTCGGTTGTACCCTGGTAGCGGTCATAGGCTTCCAGGCAGTTGCGCCAGTTTCCCGGCTCTCGTTTGATACAGAAGTTACCAAAATCAGGAAGGGTTCCCACATTGGATTTGTTCACAGCCTTCATAACACCGGCCAGCCAGGCACCATTGGAAGAATAACCACCATGGTTTTCAACAATTACATTGATACCAACTTTTTCTGCGTATTCACCCAGGCGGCTTAATCCGTCGGCTGCTGTTTTGGCAATTTCCTCAGCAGTTCCTTCCCCTGCGGCATTCACGCGAATGGTGGCACAACCCAGGTGTTTGGCAGCATCCACCCACTTGTAATGATTTTCTACTGCCTTGATGCGTTCTGCTTCAACTTTGTGTCCAATATCTCCCTCACCATCGATCATGATGAGATGATTTTTTACATCATTGTCACTGCAGCGTTTCAGCATTTCGTTCAGGTAGTTGGTGTCCTGAGCCTTGTCTTTGAAGAACTGGTTTACATATTCCACCACACCGATGCCAAAATCTTTTCTGGCTTTGGCGGCGAAATCAAGATTGTCCATTTTCTTTTCGAAAAGGGTTTTGTGCAGCGACCATTGCGCCAGGGAAATCTCAAAGAATAATTTTTTGGCAGCCTCTGTAGTGCCGGATTCAGCAGCCTCGGTATTTTTCTCGTCCGAACTGTTCAGGCAGGATACTCCTGTTACTCCTATGGCAAGGCCACCCATTAACTTAAGAAACTGTCTGCGTTGCGATTGCATGTTTGTTGAGTTGTTGGTGATAAATAAGGACAGAATTTACAACTATTTTTATTGACGATGTACAAGTACCTGAATTATTGACGAAAAACAATTCGTAATCGCTTATTAAATACCATTTTCCCTTTCACCCATACCTGAACATAATAGCGCTGTGCCGGCAGATAACTCATATCGTACTGGAAAACACCTTCCTTCAGGTTTTCATACACATGTTCTTCCACCAGTTGGTTGCCCGGGTCGGATATAAAACGAACCGTCACTTTTTCAGCGGAATTACTGAAATAGTCGAGGGTTGTGGGGCCTGCACTCATAGTGGGATATAGTCCAACAGCAGGGGTTTCCACTGGGGCCTGATGTTGCATGGAATCCTTCACCACTTCGAACGCATAAAACAGGCTGCTTCCAAAATCCGATTCAAAGGGTTGCAACATCCGGCGTTGGTGATCTAACAGTCTGGTATAACCGCGACCGCCCCGGCGATTGAACCAGAATTCCAGTCCGTCTCCTGCAGTGTCTTTTACCTGTAAGGTATAGATTCCCGGTTGCAGTTGCCATTGCTCCTGGTACAGGCTGTCTGCTTTTAGTTCACCTTCTTTTCGTTGTTGAACAATTTCATTATTTGAATTGGTGAGGGTATAGGAATTGTGTACTGGTTGCCGGTTGGTTTTAAACTGGAAAACCAGGCTTCCGCCATGCTTTGGTATGGCGTTGAAAACACTGCTCATAATGTTATCTGGCAGGTAGCCATCCTGTTTTCCATTAGGGCGACTTAGTTCAACCTGGAACTCATTTTCACCCGTCGTGGCAGCTATAGTACCAGGTAATTTCACAATGGCTGTTTCACCTGGTTTCAATTCACCTTTCCATTGAAAGAGCTGGCGGGTTTTACCTTTTGTGCCATAACTGATTTGCAGGGATTTTAGCAATTCACCGCCCAGGTTACGGAAGGAAATCACCGGGTATACACCAGCCGGGTTGATTCGTGAGTGTATGTCTTTATTGGAGGGAACGATGATATCTTCCATAGCCACATCCTGCTTACTTCGATAGGCTCCATATTCAACGACATAAGCGGAGATTACTTCTGTAGCACTGGGCTTGGGTGATTGATATGGCTCCATGTTGATATCCACTATATTTTTTCGGTTAGGCTGAATAGTTAGTTCATACCGGTCGGCATGCTTTAATTCTCCCGGGCACCAGTAGGCGCGATCAATTACCCAGGTGCCGGCTTGCGGATAGAGGGGGTTATCGCCGCATTTCTGCCAGATATCCCGTTTGTCGATCAGCTGTCCATTGAAGAATACTTCACGGTACCGGCTGCAGAATTCGCCACATCCCGCAGGATCCATGCCATGACCGGTCTGATAAACCAGCAGGCGGGCATTCCGGGTTTTTGAATGAGAGGTAAAACTAACTGGTTGAAGTGCCGCTTCAATTGGTTTGCTGCTATCGCCGTAGGCATAATGACCATCATAGATCCGATGAATGGCAACCGGTGGGAGGGCAGGAGGACCGGGAGTAATTTCAAATTGAACAGTGATCTTCCAGCCGCGGTCGTTATTGGGTTCATAACCCGCATGCCGGTATTCCACTTCCACGCTATCACGCAAAAGCAGGCTGAAATCGGTAAGATCTGTGGCCCATTCAAAATTCCAGTTCTTCCCAAAAGCACCACCATAAGGGGTAAGCATGCGCCCGATTTCATAACTCAGATCCGGAGCATTTTGTCCTCCCTTACGCCGGATGAGGATTTGATCCATATAATCCCAGTCGGCGCATCGGAGTGTATCGGGACAACCAAACTTGACCACCATCCGGATTTTTCGAATGGATGTATTGGTAGTGGGAAATTTTCCCCATCCCAGGTAGGTATTAATGCCTTTTGAAGGATCGGTAACCACAGTGATCTTATCATGCGTGGTGATGGTTTGGATTCCAGTTTTCTGTGCAACAGCATCCATTGACAGCAGTACTGAGAGGCTTCCAAGTAAAAATAAGGTAGTAAAGTAGCGTTTCATCATGCCGCAATATCCCAAACCCTTCCCAACTCCGCCTCCTTTATTTTGCTCAATCCTTCCATTCCTCCCTCTTCCATTCCTCCGTATTCCATTCTTCCTCTTTCCCTTAAATTTGCCCCTTCATGAAACACCTCAAAAGTCTCAATCAATATCTCTGGAAGTATCGCTGGCGGTTTTTCCTGGGCATATTGTTTATTATATTATCGAACTATTTCAGGATTCTCGCACCCCAGATAACCCGGTTCGTAATAGATGCAGTGGAACAGCAACTGCCGGGATACCAGGGAGCCAAGAAAACAACTTACGACTGGGTGGTCTATTTCCTGGTAGAACAAACCCGCAACAAAGATTTTGGGCAGTTGGTATTAGTCTGTGGACTCGTATTGCTGGCCACTGCCATTTTGAGTGGCTTTTTCATGTTCCTGATGCGTCAAACCATCATCGTGATGAGCCGGCACATCGAGTTTGATCAGAAGAATGCGATTTACCGTCATTATCAGCAACTCGATCTCAGCTTTTATAAAAAGAACCGGACCGGGGATCTCATGAATCGTATAGCCGAAGATGTGAGTCGGGTTCGGATGTATACAGGGCCGGCTATCATGTATTTTGTTAACCTGGCCTTTACCATTAGTTTCTGCCTGGTGTACATGCTGCAGGCGAATCCTAAATTAACCCTGATTGTATTGTCTCCCTTGCCCTTATTGGCAATCACTATCTATAAAGTGAATACGATTATTCACCGTAAAAGCGAGCGCATTCAGGCTTTGCTTTCCAAATTGACAACCACAGCGCAGGAGTCCTTTTCTGGGATCCGGGTCATCAAATCCTTTATACAGGAAAAAGCACAGCAGGATTATTTTGAAAAAAACAGCGAAGAGTACAGGCAGAATACTATCGGGCTGGCAAAAATGGAAGCGATCTATTTCCCCACCATGGCCCTGATGATCGGGATTAGTACCCTGTTGACCATACTAATAGGAGGCATCTATGCCATGCAACCAGGTTCGAATGTAACAACCGGTATGCTGGCTGAATTTGTGATGTATATCAACATACTTACTTTTCCTGTCAGTGCTATTGGCTGGACAGCCAGTATGATCCAGCGGGCAGCTGCTTCACAGAAACGAATCAATGAATTCCTTGATACGGAATCCCGGATACAGCAACCGGCTGAGGCGAAGCGTCCTGAAATCAAAGGCAATATCCATTTTGATAAGGTTGATTTTACCTATGAACATACCGGAATTAAAGCAATCAAAGGCTTGAGCCTGGAGATTCGCCAGGGAGAGAAAGTAGCTATTATAGGACGTACTGGAAGTGGAAAAACCACGCTTGCCCAGTTGTTGCTGCGGTTATTCGATACCAATGCAGGAACCATCAGCCTGGATAATGTGCCGGTTACAGACATCGACTTGAAACACCTGCGCGAAAAGGTCAGTTACGTTCCCCAGGATGTATTCCTCTTTAGTGATACGATCCGCAATAATATTGCTTTTGGTAAGGATCTGGCAGATGAGCAGGAGGTTGAACAAGCCGCCCGTGCAGCCAGTATCCACCAGGAGATTATGAGTTTCAGTCAGCAGTACGATATGGTGATCGGAGAACGTGGCGTTACCCTCAGTGGTGGTCAGAAACAGCGGATCAGCATCGCGCGGGCATTATTAAAAAATGCACCGATTATTATCCTGGACGACTGTCTGAGTGCAGTGGATGCAAAAACAGAAAAAACCATTATAGCCAACCTGGCCGGTTTCCTGGAAGGAAAAACTTCCATTATTATCACCCACCGGATATTTTCCCTTTTTTCCTTTGATAAAATAATAGTTATGGAAAATGGCCGGATTGCAGCTACAGGCACACACGAAGAATTGCTGAAAACAAGTGAGTATTATCAATATTTATATGAACATCAACAGGAAGAAAAAGAAGATGAAACCGAAATAACCGGAATACGGGGAAA
>JALOMU010000089.1 GCA_025455285.1 Flavihumibacter sp. | reverse complement strand
TCAATAAGTGTAATGCTAATGGCTTGGTAATATGGCCTGCGCCGCCTGTTAAAACGTAGTTCATGATTTGATATTTGTATATGCAATTAATAAATAAAAAAAATTTAAGGTAGTTGGTCGTTGATGCGGTTGATGGATTTTACAAGGCGGATGGCATCCTCTTCATTGATCAGCGACTGGTATTTTTCCTGGAATTCGCGCGTGCAGTTTTTCATTTGGGGATAGAGTTCTTTTGCTTTGGGAGTAGGGTAGATATTGGTGAGTTTGCCTTCGGTGGTCCGGACTACCAGTTTCTTCTCCTCGAGTTTTTCCAGCAGGCGGGTAACGGTACTGGGACTCAATTGCAGTTCTTCTGCAGCATAACCTGGTTGTACGCCGGGTTCTTCCAATACCAGCATTAAAAGGTAGGCATGACTCGGTGCAAGTCCAAGTTTTTTCCAGCTCTCCATAGCGAGTTTTTCTATCTTCCTCGCCAGGGCATTACTGGAAAAATAAATACAACGATGATACCTGCTTTCAGATGCTTTCACCAAACAAAGGTAGAGATATATGCAAATAAATATTTTTAACCTGACTGAAGAATCACTTTTTTGCTTGATTTACATCATGGGATTGTTCCCGGTACTGTTTTACCTTTCGCAATAAACACGCCTCCTATAAGCAGCCGCTTCGCAATGAAACATTTAAAACGCGATCAGTATGAAATTTGAATTTAAACATCCATATACAATCGAAAAAGAATATGAAAAACCAGTTGCATATTTCTGCATGGAATTTGCGATTCATCAACCCTTAAAAACCTATGCGGGTGGATTGGGATACCTGGCGGTAGGTATTGGCATCTTATGGAAGTATGGATATTATGACCAGGTTCGTAAACAGGATCAATCCATGTATGTTTTGTTCCAGGAGAAAGTGTACGGATTTCTGCAAAAAACGGATATCAAGTTTACTATCCGGATCTCGGGACATGATGTGTGGGTCACCGCTTACTACCTTCCTCCGGAAATTTTCAAAACCGCGCCTGTCTTTTTCTTAAGTACGGATCTGCCGGAAAACGATTACCTCGGTAAAACCATTTCACATCATCTGTATGATTCAAATCCGGAAACCACGATTGCTGCTGCCATCCTGCTGGGTTATGGGGGTGCCCGCTTATTGGAAGAATTGAACTGGCTGCCGGAAATTTATCACCTGAATGAATCGCATGCATTGCCGCTTGCATTTTATCTCTATGAAAAATACAAATCAGTTGAAGCGGTTAAAAAACGCCTGGTATTTACCAATCATACCCCTGAGCCGGGAGGCAATCGGGTTTCAGATATTTACCTGCTTCAGAAATTCGGTTTTTTCAATAACATTCCGTTGCCGGAACTGAGAAGCATTACCGGTATTCAGGAAGATCAGTTTAATCATACACTTGTTGCGTTGCGTTTGACTGGACTGGCAAATGGTGTTTCAAAATTGCATCTTCAAACACTTCAGGAAATGTGGAGGGGTGCAGATGGCATTTGTAAAATGATCTCAATTACGAATGCGCAAAGTTTTACGTACTGGGCTGATTTGAAAATGTACCAGGTGGTATCCAATGAAGATGATTCCGCCCTGGAAAATCTGAAAAAACATCGTAAGTGCCGCTTGTTTGAAGAAGTTGCAGAGCAGGCAGGAGAAATTTATAAAGATGATATATTCACGATTGTATTTGCGAAACGGTTTGTTGGATATAAAAGAGCAGAGTTATTACTTACCAATATGGAACGTTTTCATCAATTGGTTAGTAATGAAAACATGCCAGTCCAGATCATCTGGGCCGGGAAACCCCACCCGATGGATTATTCCGGCATTGCTTCCTTTGATAAAATAGTTCATCTCTGCAAAACCTACACCAACTGCGCCATTCTTACAGGTTATGAACTGAAACTCTCCCGCATACTTAAGCAGGGGGCAGATCTTTGGTTGAATGTACCCCGCATGGGGCATGAAGCTTCTGGTACCAGTGGAATGTCTGCCGCCATGAACGGGGCAGTTAATCTTTCCATTCCGGATGGATGGTTCCCTGAGTTCGTGAGAGACAAAGAAAATGGTTTTGTTATTCCACCCGCGGACCCTTTTTTGCCGGAACATATCCAGGATGAAAAAGATGCGAATACCCTCTATGATCTCCTGGAAAAGGAAATACTCCCGATGTACTATCAAAATAAAACTCGCTGGCACGCTATTGTAAAAAACAGCATGAATTCCATTCTTCCCCAATTCGACAGTAATCGGATGGCGATTGAGTATTATGAAAAACTTTATGGAGGTGCTGAATAAAAGTTTTTGACTAATATTGACGTAGTAGGAAGTGAGAATAGATTGATTATGAGCAACCCATTATTAGATCCGGGTTCTAACCCGGCAGGTTCCGCAGAAAAAGAGTTTGAGAATAGTTTGCGCCCCCGGGAAATAGATGATTTTGCCGGGCAGGCACAGATCATTGAGAACCTGAAAATCTTTATCAAAGCTGCCAAAATCCGGGGTGAAGCCCTCGATCATGTCCTGTTTCATGGTCCGCCTGGTTTGGGTAAAACTACCCTGTCCAGGATCGTGGCCAATGAGATGGGGGTACAGATTCGGGAAACATCCGGGCCTGTGATTGAAAAACCGGCCGACCTGGCGGGACTGCTCACCAACCTGGAGCCCAATGATGTGTTGTTTATTGATGAGATTCATCGCCTGAGCACGGTGGTTGAAGAATATCTCTATGCGGCGATGGAAGATTACCGGATTGATATCATGATCGACAGTGGCCCAAATGCGCGTAGTATCCAGATCAATCTGAATCCTTTTACCCTCATTGGTGCCACTACGCGGAGTGGTTTATTAACTGCTCCTTTGTTAAGCCGCTTCGCGATCAAATCGCGCCTTGAATACTACAATGCCGGCACGCTGGAAAAAATCATTCGTCGCTCTGCTGCCTTATTAAATGCTCCCATTACTGATGATTCTGCTGCCGAAATTGCCCGCCGAAGCCGGGGTACACCAAGAATTGCCAATGGGTTGTTGCGCCGCGTGCGGGATTTTGCCATGGTCTTGAACGATGGGCAGCTTGATCTTGGAATCACGCAGCATGCACTAAAGGCCCTGAATGTGGATGAGCATGGTCTCGATGAAATGGATAACCGGATACTCTCAACTATTATTGAGAAGTTCAAAGGTGGTCCGGTTGGAATCACCACCATTGCAACTGCGGTAGGTGAAGAAGCAGGTACTCTCGAGGAAGTATATGAGCCTTTTCTGATTCAGGAGGGATTTCTGCAACGTACACCCCGGGGAAGGGAAGCTACGTTAAAAGCCTATGAACACCTGGGAAAGCAACCCCGTACGGGTCACTCCCCAGGTTTATTTGATTCATTTGTATAAAGATGCATTACGCAGGAGTAGGAACAACCAGGCGGAATCCATTACCGTGAATGTTCACGATCTCAATGCTGGAATCTTCTTTCAGGTACTTCCTTAGTTTCGCAATGTATACATCCATGCTTCGGCCATTGAAGTAGGTATCACTACCCCAGATTTTTTTCAGGGCCTGCTCACGTGGTAACAGGTCATTCATGTGCTCACAAAGCATTTTCAGCAACTCATTTTCTTTGGGCGACAAGGTTTGCGTTTGTCCGGTATGCGTAAGCTCTCTCAATTTTGGATTGAAATGGAAACTGCCAAGGTCAAATTCCTTGTTTTCCTGTTCCTTGTTCAGTTCCTCATTGCGCTTGAGAATAGCTTTGATCTTTAACAACAGCACTTCACTGTCGAAGGGCTTGGTGATATAATCATCCGCACCTAGTTTGTAACCCTGGATAATGTCTTCCTTCATGGTTTTCGCACTCAGGAAAAACAGGGGCACATCGGGGTCGATATCGCGGATCTCTTCTGCCAGACTGAAGCCATCCATATTGGGCATCATTACATCCAGGAGGCAGAGATCAAATTTTTCACGCTGAAAGGCTGCGAGACCCAGTCGGCCATCGCGTTCCAACACCACATCAAAATCATTCAATTCCAGGTAATTCTTCAACACCAGTCCGAGATTCTGATCGTCTTCACACAATAGTATTTTTGCTTTCTTTTCTTCCATGATCATTGATTTATGAGTTAATAATAAAATTAATTCATTTTCAGCCGGTGACCAAGTGGGATAAGATTTTGTTAAATGCGGACAAAGGAAACAAAGGAAACAAAGGATGCAAAGGATACTATGTAGATTATGGAGGCGGGAGGAGTGAAGAGGCCTGTCTCCCGTCTCCCTTGTTTCCTTTTTCCATTCCTCCGTATTTTTGCCAAAAAATACTATTCCATGCGCCTTACAGCTGATGCTAAACTAAAAAAACTGATTGTAATTGGTGACAGGGTGCTGATTCGTCCCTCCAAACCGAATGAACAAACTGCCAGCGGTCTCTATCTCCCTCCGGGAGTGCAGGAAAAGGAAAAAGTTCAACAGGGATATATAATCCGGACGGGTCCGGGTTATGCTATTCCTACACCTCCCGAAGATGAATCCTGGAAACAGGCAGAAGAACAGGTAAAATACATCCCACTTCAGGCGCGCGAAGGAGATCTCGCCATCTTCCTGGTAAGTGGCGCCACCGAAGTGATGTACGAGGGAGAAAAATATTTTATTGTTCCCCAAAGTGCCATCCTGATGTTGGAAAGGGAAGAGGATTTTTAAATCACTCAATTCCATTTTTCCATTATCTTACCCGGAAATATCGATTTCATGTCAGATACGACCCAGTTCATTGAAGCCATCAAAAAGGGCTACACGTTTAAAGGTGATTCCGCTAAAATTGGTGTGGGCATACTGAATGGTCAGCCGGTTCCGGATGCAGAAATTTTGCTGCCCCTGAAAACCCTCAATCGACATGGGCTGATAGCCGGTGCAACTGGTACCGGTAAAACAAAAACCTTGCAGGTGCTGGCAGAAGTCCTGAGTGATAATTCCGTGCCCGTGCTGCTGATGGATATCAAAGGAGACCTGAGTGGACTCGCTGCAGCTGGTGCCAGCAATGATAAAATCAAAGAACGTTACCAGCATCTCCGGATGGAGTATCAGCCAACATCCTACCCGGTGGAGCTGCTCTCCCTGAGTAATGAACCAGGAGTGCGCTTAAGGGCTACTGTTAGTGAGTTCGGTCCCGTACTGCTGAGTAAGATTTTGGGTTTGAATGATACCCAGGCCGGGCTTGTTGCCATGATTTTCAAATGGTGTGATGACAACCAGTTGCCCTTGCTGGATCTCAAGGATTTTATCAAGGTATTGCAATATGTGAGTGATGAAGGCAAGGCGGAACTGGAGAAAGCCTATGGGAAAATCTCAACTACTTCTACCGGTACCATCCTTCGTAAAGTGGTAGAATTGCAGCAGCAGGGGGCCGATCCTTTCTTTGGGGAAAAAAGTTTTGAAGTGGAAGACCTGATGCGGATCTCAGACGATGGGAGAGGCGTGGTTTCTATTCTTCGGGTCACTGATCTTCAGGATCGTCCCAAGTTGTTCTCCACTTTTATGTTGCAACTGCTGGCGGAATTATATGGCTCCAGTCCGGAAGAAGGCGATATGGATAAACCCAAATTGGTCCTCTTCATTGATGAAGCCCATTTGATTTTCCAGGAGGCAAGTGAAGCCTTGCTGCAGCAGATCGAAACGATTGTGAAGCTCATTCGTTCCAAGGGAATTGGTATTTTCTTTTGTACGCAGAACCCAATGGATGTGCCCAAGGATGTACTCGGACAATTGGGCCTTAAAGTGCAACATGCCCTTCGGGCCTTTACTGCCGCTGATCGTAAAGTGATCAAACAAACCGCAGAGAATTATCCTGAAACATCGTTTTATAAAACGGATGAATTGCTTACTCAACTGGGTATTGGTGAAGCGATCGTCACATTGCTGAATGAAAAAGGCATTCCTACTCCG
The DNA here is from genome assembly GCA_025455285.1 of Flavihumibacter sp. Taxonomy (GTDB): domain Bacteria; phylum Bacteroidota; class Bacteroidia; order Chitinophagales; family Chitinophagaceae; genus Flavihumibacter. Next base: position 1,616 of record JALOMU010000089.1, on the reverse strand, counting down.
CTGGCGCATGTATTGCTTACCTCTCCACGAAGCCGGATGGATATTCTGACTGAACAGGAAATTGCCAGCCTGGTTTCCGGAAGCAAACTGGTAAAGAAATACAACCAGGAAGTAGATGCTGAAAGTGCCTATGAATTGCTGACTGCCAAACTCGAAGAAGCAGCCGGACTCGAGGCTGCGGAAGAAGCAAAGAAGCAGGCCGCTAAAGAAGCTAAGACTAACGGTTCTAAAAAAGAAGAAAAAACCGTACTGGAAAAAATGCTCAACAGTTCTGCCGGCAGACAGGCTACCCGCACGCTAACGAGCACCATCACCCGAACCTTGCTCGGAGCATTGGGCCTGGGTGGAAGAAGCAGCAGAAAAAAATCACTTTGGTAGTGGTTGGCGTTACAACCGCTCTACCATACCACTGATATGCACCCGGATTAATTGTTCTGATTCTAAGAGACGAATAACCCCCAGCAATTCCTGCTGATTGGCATTGTCGCCAATTTCAGACTGAAGCGTGTTAATTGATTTGGCGCCATTTTCCAGTGAGCTTAGAATTTTATTTTGTAATTGCTGAGGTTTTACTGCTTTTCTTTTTTTCTCAAGGCAGTTATCACAGATGCCGCAATCTTTAATGGCTGCATCCCCGAAATAACGACCAATAAAACTGCTTCGGCAGGTGTTACCGGTTGTGTATTGGAAGAGTGCGTCCAGTCGTTCTTTCGCGAGTTTTTTTCTGTGTTCAATGGCTTTCAGATCCAGTTGGATGTTGTCGGTTTTAACCCGCTCGGTCAATAATAACAATTGTGGCTGATCACGGGCTTGCTCATAGATCACTATGCCAAGTGACTCCAATTGTTTCAGTTGACTAATAATCGTTTCCCTTTCAGTTTTTAACAATCTTGCCAGGTAGGTTTCTGAAATTATGCCCGGATAACTGAAAATACCCTCAATTGTACGGAGCAGGGTTTTAATTAGCGCTTCCAATGCCGGATAATTTTTTTCGACCTGCTCCAGCCAGGTGCGATCCGCTACAAATTGTATTCTCGCTGGTTCATATACGGATTCATTCAATGCACAATAGCCATTCGCCTGCAGCAACTGCAACGCATTAATGGCTACCATCCGGTCCAGGTCAAAGTTTTTACAGAACAGCGTTAGGTCAAAATCGAAGGATTGTCCCTCGCCAGTTCCTGTAGTCAAATGCAGAAAATTCGCCATTGCCTGGTAAACTTTTTTAACTGTTTCCAGGTCGGGGAATTTTTTTTCCAGTTGCTGCTCCAGTTCAATCAGATCCTGCTGATTGTATAATAAAACAGCATAGGCCTTTTGCCGGTCCCTGCCTGCACGGCCTGCTTCCTGGTAGTAATTCTCCAGGCAATCCGGAACATCATAATGCACTACTGTTCGAACGTCCGGTTTATCAATACCCATACCAAACGCATTGGTACTAACGATGATGCGTACCTGATTTTGCGTCCATTGTTGCTGGCGTTCATTACGATCCTCCTGGTTCAGGCCGGCATGATAATAGGTTGCTGAAATTCCCCGCTCATTAAGGAAACGACAGATATCCACTGTGCGCTTTCGACTTCTGCAATACACAATGCTACTGCCTTCCACTTTGG
>JALOMU010000088.1 GCA_025455285.1 Flavihumibacter sp. | reverse complement strand
TTGGGCAATACCACCATGTTGCCATGATGCCCCTAAGGGAGCGCAAAGGTATATCAGTTTCCTGAAATAACCAACCGCAGTGTCTTTTTTTGTTGCCCGGCACTTACTCTTAACACATAAACTCCGGCTGGAAGTCCCCTTGTTAGTGGTGACAGGCTAATCCAATGAGTTCCTGATGTTACATTGTTCTGTGCAATTGCAAGTCGTTTTCCAGAAATATCGGTCAACTCAAGTTGGAGCTGAGCGCCATCCAACCGGTCCAGCTTCAATTTCAATTGGTCACCCGGACCCGGATTCGGATATACCATGACATTCAACGCCGACTCAAACTGAACGATCCGAATGGCGGAATATCGTACGGTCCCATTTGCATAAGTTAGTTTCAATCGGTAAAAATAGGATTCAGGCACTAATAGCGCAGGGTCAGTGTAAGTACCGGTAAGCGGACTGCCTGCATTAATTTCCCTGTTGTAAAGGGTTTCAAACCCACTGTTAGCAGATGTGGAACGCTCCAGTTCCAAACGACTTACCCCATTCCAGTTTGCTATAGACCAGTCCAGCCTTGCCTCCCTGTCCTTGCCGGAACGAACAGCCATAAAATCCAGCATCGCCATCCGGGCATTCAGACCAAGATAATACTCGCCGTATAAGCCGGTTGATAGCTCCACATAGTAACCTTTATCATACGGAACCAGATCAAAACCTTCCGGATCCCATACTGTTTCATATCCATCCGCATTGTCTGATAGTTTTTGGTTAACAGTTGATATTGGTCCCGCATATCTGAAAACAGACAGCTCATAAGCACTCAAAATCTTTGAACAGGTATCACAGGGGCTGGTATTTAACCAGGACTGGATCTTATCATCCGAAATATACAGGCGTAATTTGCCTTTTTGAGCAAGTGTACTCGTCCCTGTTTGAAGCGTCCAGTTGTACGGAACTACAGGATTGCCGGATAGCTCGGTTGCTCCTTCCAATTGGGCAAAACGAATTTGTACATTACCGGCACCTCCTTGCTCTGACTTAAGCTCTGCCACCAATTGATTGGCACTAAGGGCAGGAGCAAAACCGGAATCCCTTACTGATAGATTCAACAGCCCAATGGAGCTACCTATAAAAGAAGGATAATTTCTGTTATAAATATGAAAATCATCTAGTAAGAAGCCACCTGGAGTTCTTGGCATTACGTTTGAAAACCCATTTCTTGCCAGTGAAAGCAATCGGAATTGCACCCTGCCAAGGTTGGTTGGCAAGGAGGTAGTAATCAATCTCCATTGATTGCTACCAACCGGATTACAATCTGTCCAGGCTGATTTTGCAGTATTATTATACCAGTGTAACTGATCGGGCTGTTCCAGCAGTCGAATCCAGGTACGGCCGGTATCTATAGAATATTCAAGAAAAACTGAATCTCTGCCTTCACATAATTGTTTATTAACGGATGCAGATAAATATGGATGTTGCAGGCCACTAAGGTCAAAAACCGGACTCACCAGGTATCCGGAAGGAACAATAAAACCGATTCCCTGAATGGAAGCAATCCATTGGGTACCCCAAAAGGCTTTTCCATTCGCCGCCTTAAACGGAGCAATAGATTCCGTTAATCTCGAAGAATGTTCATACAGAAATGTTGATCCCCAACCCGATTTACCCTGTTCAAAACCCTCCAGGTATGGAAAATGATCAATTTTTCGGGCATATGACCAGGTTGCACTCAAGCTGTCATCGGCGGAATATTCATCTCCTTCCGCATCTATCCAGGCTTTAACAGGCGCAACCGCATCCGGCCAGTTCAATACAGGAATCCTAAAACTTATAATAGCGGTATCGCCTGCAGGGATGGATGGCACCTGTAACAATTGCCTTTTGCCATCCGGAGTTTCAATTCCGAACTCTACCGTTCCGGAAGGAGATTTCCTGTTGTTCCTTGCCCAGAGATAGCTGAGAACAGAATCCCCATCTGTGACATTTTGCTTTTGATAAGCAAAATAAACAAGCTTGATATCTTCTGAAACTTTAAAGAATCGAAGTTTCTTAAGTACCTGCAATTGCTGTTGGTAACTGGAATGAATAAACCTGAACCGGATCTGAAAACTGGAACTGAATTCCTGACCGTGTTTGGACAATACTTCACTAATGTTCAGGTAATCAAGGACCGGCTGTTGGGTCATCGGGTCTAAAAGCGCAACACCCAACCAGGAGGCAGTATCATTGCCCCTTATAAAACAATCCATTTTTAATTGCCCAAAATCAGGAATATCTAAAAACATTCGGATTTCATCCGCTACTGAATAATTTTCAAAATTATAATTTCCAATTAGTTGTAGTATTTGACCTTCAATTTTACTACTAATAAACAACCCTTGATTCCGGCGTGTTTCTAATTTCAAAGAAGCTGCTGTAATTCCTGCATCCCATGCAGTCAAACCAGTTAGACCAGGGTATCCGGGAGAATAGATACTGCTATCCGTTATATTCTCCAGGTTTTCTTCAAATGGGAGTGTTATGGGTTCAGAAATAAGGTACCGCCAATTTATGGCGGCCGTATCATTTACCGGATTATTGTCGCCGGCTGTCTTTAAAATTAACCTTAGGTCGGCTGATTCTCCCGGAATTCCTATCGGTCTTAACCTTGAAGTCCAGGTAAAAGGCTGCGCCGGGTTCCATTTCCTCACGATCGTATCAGTTCCCAGCAGCTGTTCATTTTTAAAGAGATCAAGGAACACTGTATCGCTAATAGCCAGGCTGCCTTCATTTCGAACCAGTACTGTCAGTGGATCCAATGAATCTTTTACCGAAGGAGCCCTGCTTACCAGGAAGGCTTGTTGCACAGTTAGAGAGAGGTCCCCATTGGCTCCCGTACCAGAACAAATCCCAGTACCAGTCAGCAGTCGTTTCGCGATGGCCCGCTCCCCCAAAAGTCCGTTTAAAATTGGTTGAACTGTGAACCAATAAGGTTTTCCATTTCTAAGCCCTTCCACCTGGTAACTGGTATCGGTTGTAATTCCGATCCTTTCCATTTCCGTACCATTATACATAAGAACTGCAAAGGAATCGATTCCAGCGGGTTTGGTCCACCGTAATAGCCCCCTGGATTCACAGGTACTCGAAACCGTAAAATTGATTTCAGGAAATATGCGGACGGGTGCCGAAATACGCTCCAGTCCACTGGGTAGATGTGTTACTTTTACCAATACCGAAGTGTTGGTAGTAGAAGGAATGGTCCAGGACCTCCAACCTGGTTGAGATACGCCACTTGTAACGGGTATCCAGCTAATACCGTTATTCTGAGAAAAGGAAAAACTGTATTCGTCGTTTTCATGCCCCGGGAACCGCCATTGTATTACCCGCCGTTCTGCATGTTTATACAACTCGCCACCAGCCGGCTGTAAAAGCTCGAAACCAGGCTCTTCCCAATTATATACGATTTTATACTGCTGGGGACCAAAAGGCACTTCATAACCCCTTACTCTCACCCGGTATCTGCCGGGAAGTGCACGATCAATTACTACCTGCTCAATATTATTCAGCCGATCTTTTCCCCTTATTGCCTGGGCCAGCACTCCTGCGGCGCTGGTATCCAGGATAAATGGATCATATACGGATCCATCGGGTAGTTCAACAGTAATATCAAGGTCGTTCACCAGTGCTTTGGCAGCGTAAAAAGAAGCGGGGCGGTCATGCCAGTATAACATGATCCGAAAATCAGTGACTTCCTGGTCCAGCTGAATTTCCATAACCTGCTCCTGCTGGTGATTAACTGCTCCGGAAAACCATTGTTTTTTGTTCATAGTCTCCAAGGCTTTGTAGGTATTCAGCCAACCAAAGCCATTGGCAAAATCAACATAAGGCGTTCCAATATCTGTAGCTGTATTGCATACCAGGGCTTTCATGAGCGCTCCCTCCGGATCTGCTCCATTGAAGAGTTGGCGATAACGTTCATAGAGCAAAGCCAGTCCGCCTGAAACCTGGGGACTAGCCATGCTGGTTCCTTCCAGCCGGCCATAATTATTATTGGCAGTGGTTGACAAGACATTGGTACTAACGGCCACGATTTCGGGTTTAATCCTGCCGTCGAGGGTAGGTCCTTTGGAATATACATTTACTGAACCATTATCGTTGGTGCCTCCTACAGTCAGTACATTTTTGGCAGCCTGAAATGCATTGTCTATGGTGCGGTAACTAACGGGATAATTCCCACATTGAAGTGTGCCTGCATTTCCTGCTGCGAAAACATGCATCAGGTTTGGCATTTCGAGCAGTTGCTGATCTGCCTGTCCGCAGTACCCCGAGTATTGCCCTGAATAAGGAAAACAGGAACTACCAGCACCATAGGAATTATTCGTAATGACCATCCGCTTCTCCTGGTAGAGCCGGGGTGTTTGAAAAATAATCGTATTGAAATAGTCTACCTCGAGTTCCGCATTAAAAGCATACCCCCGCATAACCGGATTAATATTCCCCTTTCCGGCCATTGTACCCGCCACATGTGTCGCATGTGTGTTACCGTTATACAGCTGCCCTTCCTCATAGAAGTTATGATCAATATGGTAGATTCGGCCCCCATCACCTATTCCCATGGTTACTCCTTTTCCAGTTAATCCAGGTAACCCATTTGCTTCCAGGTGAAGCAGGTTTCCAAAATGAGATTCAGTACCAATCAGGTTCAGCTCAAAAAGTTCGGGTGCGGGCAGGGCATATAAGGTAAAAGGTTCGGCCATTAATTTTTCAAGGGCGGTGCCATTTAATTTCATTTCCAGCATTCGGTTATAAAGCTGGCGGATCTCTCCGGGTAAGGGTGCGTCTTTTCCCAGTAGGGAGTTGATCTGTCGGACAGCAGTTGCTGAATCCATTCCTTCGGCAAACCAGATATGCCAGCTGGCTTTTGACTGGGTGTTTTGAAGCGGTACCTGCTTTGCATATCCGGACTCCTGTTTCAGGCTGGTCGGTACCATAAATAAACCAGTTACACCAAAGGCCCTGAGCTCGGATTCAGAAACAGGCTGATGTAGCCTTGCCAGATAGGTCTTACCAGGTACATATTCCAGCAATTCGATACCTTTTGATTGGAGGTACTTTTTCTTTTCCTGTGTTGGTATATCCTGAAATCTGAGAAAAAAGTTATGCTGACTGGAATTGGCATGAAAACTTTTCCAAAGGGCAGCCGATGGAGGAGCCGAGGCAAATAACTGATTGGCCAACGGATCTTTGAACAGTACGGTTTGGGTGCCTGGAGCCGGGTGCTGCGCCCAGGTTGCCGGATGACAGCTGAGCATTAAAAACAGAACCCTGACGAACAGCAGGGGTTTAGGCATATAAAAGATATCTTCTTAAATATAACCCCTAAATCGGCATTTTCGTATGTATGTGGAAGGATTTTAACGACAACAGCCCGCAGTTGCGGGCTGTTGAATCTTATCCGGAGGAAATTATTCTCCGCCTTCTTTTTTCTTTTTCTGACTTTTTGGTGCCCAGATAGCAAGCATCCGCTTTCCTTCCATCTTGGGCATCCCTTCCAGCACACCGAATTCTGATAATCGCTCTGCAAATTTCAGGAGCAACAATTCTCCACGATCCTTAAACTGGATCGCTCTTCCCCTGAATTGCACATAGGCTTTTACCTTATTACCTTCTTTGAGGAATTCTTCAGCGTGTTTAGCCTTGAAATTGAAGTCATGGTCATCCGTATTAGGCGTAAAACGGATCTCCTTCACTTCACTCTGCTTGGCTTTCGCCTTCATTTCCTTTTCCTTCTTCTTCTTTTCGTAAAGGAATTTATTATAGTCTATGATCTTACAAACGGGAGGATCTGCCTGGGGAGAAATCTCCACCAGATCAAGCCCCTGATCCTGGGCCATTCGCTGAGCTTCCTGGATGGAATAAATACCTACTTCTACATTATCCCCAACCAGTCGGACCTGTGGTACACGAATCATCTGGTTGGTTCTGTGTTCCTGCTGCTGTTCTTTTTTGAACCTGGGATTAAAAGCCCCCCTGGGAGGCCTGGGTGGAAATGCCATTTACTTTATTTGGTTAAACAATTTACGTCCCGAAATTAAATCATTTTTTAATCTCCGCTACTCCGTTCCTTAATTTCCCGTGTAATAACGGTTACAAATTCTTCTATACTCATCGTTCCAGCATCTCCCTTGCCCTGGCGGCGAATGGAAACCCTGCCTTCACTTACTTCTTTCTCACCAACAACTAACATGTAAGGTACCCTTTGAAGTTCAGTGTCGCGGATCTTTTTTCCGATTTTTTCATTTCGGTCATCAATAGATACTCGTACCCCGGCTGCCTTCAACTGATTTTTAACCGTTTGGGCAAAGCCCATGAACTTATCACTAATCGGCAGGATTTTTACCTGTTGCGGGCTTAGCCAAACCGGCAGTTTACCTGCATAGTGCTCCAGCAGGAAACCAATAAACCGCTCATGGGTGCCGAGCGGAGCACGGTGAATAATCAACGGAGTATCGTGATTGTTATCTGATGTGGTATAACTCAGTTTGAAGGAGCGGCCCTGTGAAAGGATTCAATGAGTACCTGCCGAACCATTGTTTCGGTTTCTTTCCAGAGTTCCGGTTCGTTTACATATTTCTTACCCAGCTTTTCAGGAGAATGCAAACTAAGTCGCATGATGTATTTATCAATTCCGAAAATCTTAAAATACTTGAGGTACATTTCATTCACCGCGCGGAATTCCGATTCGAACTGGTCCTTAGTACAATAGATGTGTGCATCGTTCATATGAAGGCAACGCACCCGCATTAATCCAAATAATTCACCGCTTTGCTCATACCGGTATACTGTTCCATATTCGGCTATACGGTAGGGTAAGTCGCGATAACTTT
>JALOMU010000488.1 GCA_025455285.1 Flavihumibacter sp. | reverse complement strand
TAATCCCTGGATCTCATCTTCCAGATCACTCACCTCAATCGGCAATTCTCCTTTCAGGATCTGAAATTCATCGATCTTGGATTCGATCTTCTGCAAGCTTATGAGAGAAACCAGTTTTTCTTCAACCGAAAAGTCTTTGACAGTTGCCATATTAGTGTTTAGAATTAACTATAATAATTCACCGGGTTGGTTTTCACCCCCGTTTTGAAGACGGCAAAGGTAGGAAATTTTTTGGCCAAAATATCATAGAGCAGATCAACAGTATATTGCTCACTCTCGAAATGCCCGATATCTGCAATCACCAGCCGGCCATTTGCCTCAAAAAACTCATGATATTTCATATCGCCGGTTATATAGATATCAGCCATATTTCGTAAAGCACTGCTAATCAGGAAGCTACCAGCTCCACCACAAATCGCCACCCGTTTGATGGAATCCTTCACAAGTGGAGAGTGACGAATCACCGGAACTTTAAAAACCTGCTTCAACTGCTCCAGAAAGTCCCGAACCGGCATTACATCCTCCAGCTCCCCAACCAACCCGGAACCAATTCCCGGGTGACTGTTACTGAGCTGGTAAAGATCATAGGCAACTTCCTCATAGGGGTGGTTCGCCAGCAGGGCTTCCAGCACCTGGGATTCCCGCATCAGGGGATAAATCACTTCAATCCTCGACTCTTTTTCATAGTGCCGTAATCCCCGCTGACCCACAAAGGGATTTGCGGCTTCACCTGCTTTAAAGCTGCCCATACCCTCTACCTGGAATCCACATTCACTGTAGTCCCCAATAGTTCCGGCACCTGCGGCAAACAGAGCTGTTGCCAACTGGTCGGCTTGGGCTACCGGGACAAAGGTTACCAGCTTTTTAAGCAAATCGCGCTTGGGCTGCAGGGGTTTCCGGTTGTTTAGCTTTAAGAGATCTGCAATTTTTCCATTCACGCCATCCATTACGTTATCCAGATTGGTATGGATAGCATATATCGCGATATCTTTCTTTATAGCACTGATGATGGTTTTTTCCACATAGCCATTTCCGGTGATTTTCTTCAATCCGGAAAAAACAATCGGATGATGTGCAACCACCAGATTATGTCCTTTTGACGCAGCCTCCAACACCACTTCTTCAGTAGCATCCAGGGAAATAGTAATCCCTGTACAATCCCAGTCGCGGTTTCCGGTAATCAATCCGGCATTGTCATAGCTCTCCTGTAATTGCAAGGGAGCCATCTTTTCGAGCACCTCCAGTATATTGGCAATTTTCATAGATCAAAGATATACAGCATGTGGCTCAATATTTGTTGGAGATTTATCCCGTCCCTCTTCCTAATCATTAAACTTATTGCAACATGAAAAAAATTAGCTGCCTGCTGGCACTGGTAACCTTACTCAGCTTTACCCCAACTTCTCCTGACCCCATTTCCGATGCAGATCGTGCACAATTGGTTGCCCAGTTGGAAAGCACCCGGGACTTGCTACTGAAAACAGTAGAAGGACTCAGTGAGGAACAATTTAATTACAGATCTGCTGAAGGAAAATGGACTGTTTTGGATGGGCTGGGTACAGCAGTCCTTGCAAACGCCGGCTGATCCATCCAAACGCTCGGAGGTAAAAGTGAGCGATGCGGATTTACTGGAAAAAACACCCGATCGGAGTCAGAAATTCAATGCACCAGAAATGCTGCAGCCAAAAGGAAGCCAGCAAAATGCGGCTGCTTTGTTGAAAACCTACCAGGAAGCGAGAGCCAAAACCATGGAGTATGCCAAAACAACCAAAGATGACTTAAGAAATCATTTTATTCAACATCCTGCATTCGGAACCATTGATACGTACCAGGGTTTGCTGATGTTGTCCGCTCATTCCAAAAGACATACCCTTCAGATGCAGGAAGTAAAAGCGAATTCAAACTTCCCCAAATAGCTCGTTTTTTGTCCTGCTTTAGATTCAAACCGCTGCCTGACCAACCGGGTGGCGGTTTTTCCTTAGATTGCAGCAGAATTCCTGCCTATGGACCAACTGTTGACTACCTCTTCCCAATGGGATCAGGAAACCTATATGCCGGCTGGAAGTCTGGCTACGCGATCCAGGCAAATTGCAACTTTATCTGAATTAGCTCATACAAAATTTACGGATGCCACTGTTGGTGAGTTACTCACAGCTTTACTTGAGCGCGCAGATCTAACTGAAGAACAGCGAACCAACCTGGAACTAAGCAACTATGATTATAACCAGCAGGTAAGACTTCCCTCCCCATTTGTGCGGGAACTGAGTGAAACCGTATCACAGGCTTTCAATCATTGGGCGGATGCAAGGAATCAGAACCGGTTTTCAATTTTTAGTCCCTGGTTAAAAAAACTCACCGCGCTAAAGAGAAAAGAGGCTGACTATTTAGGATACAGCGCTCATCCTTATGATGCGTTATTGAATCAATATGAAAGAGGTTGTACCACTGCACAGCTGGATGAATTATTCAGCGGATTAAAACCTGAACTGGCGGCATTGCTTGCTACCATAAAAGCACAGCAGCAGGTGGATGACAGCATTCTGTTTCAGCAGTATCCGGAAGAAAAGCAGTGGGCATTCAGTATGGATATGCTTCAACGAATGGGGTATGATCTGCAGCATGGCAGGCAAGATAAGGCAGAGCATCCCTTCACAGTTAATTTCAGTGCAGAGGATGTTCGGATCACAACCCGGATACGGGAGGAAGATATCAGTTATATGACCTGGAGTACTATTCACGAACTGGGACATGCGCTGTATGAGCAAGGGTTGCCCAAAGAACAATATGGGCTTCCATTAGGTGAGGCAGCCAGTTTAGGTATTCATGAATCCCAAAGCCGTTTGTGGGAAAACAATGTAGGCAGAAGCCTGGCCTGGTGCCAGTATTTTTTACCGGTACTTCAGACTTATTTTCCCGTGCAATTAAAAGGTCGTACACCGGAAGAATTATATCGGGCCATCAACAAGGTGCAGCCATCGCTGATCAGGACCGAGGCGGATGAACTGACCTATCATTTTCATATTATTATCCGGTATGAAATTGAAAAGGGCTTAATTGAGGGAAGCCTTGAGGTAGCGGATCTGCCATCCGCCTGGAATGCGAAATATGCCCAGTACATGGGAATTGAGGTGCCGGATGATGCCAGGGGTTGCCTGCAGGATGTGCATTGGAGTCATGGCAGTTTTGGGTATTTCCCTACCTACAGCCTGGGCAGCCTGTATGCGGCTCAACTTTCCCGTAGTCTGGAAAAGGCGCTGCCAGAATTCGAAAAATTTCTACAAGAGGGGCATTTTGACAACATAAAACATTGGTTGTCAAATAACATATACATTTATGGAAGAAAATATACAAGTGACGAGTTATGTAAGCGAGTCACAGGAAAAGGGTTAGATCCTGCAGAATTTATGCAATATGCCAGGGATAAATACCGTTTCATTTATGCATATAAACAAGAGGGTATTGTACTATGAAAAAACTGGTCTGGATAAGCATCATGGTATGCCTGTTAGGGGC
>JALOMU010000087.1 GCA_025455285.1 Flavihumibacter sp. | reverse complement strand
TGAAACTTTTCGGCAATATGTGCCTGATCGTTGAAGTACAACTGTTCGTTCATAGGTGTGGAAATTTTCAATGGGTACGTCGATTAAAAACGGAACAAAGCATAAACGATGCAGAAAATAAAATCATTGTTCCATTCATCGAAAAGCTACTTTGATTAGCTATTCGACCAGCTCTGCCTGCCTGTTGTATTCTTCCATAAGTTTTTTCTGTAATTCATAAGGTACGGGTGCATAGTGATCAAGTTGAATACTAAACCTTGCTCTTCCCTGGGTGATCGAACGAAGAGAAGAAGCATATTCATACAGTTCGGCCAACGGCACTTTTGCATTGATCCTGGTGAAATGTCCTTCTGATTCAAGTCCCTCTACAATAGCTCTCCTCGTTTGTAAATCTCCCATAACCGAGCCGGTTAGGTCATCCGGACAAGTAACTTCCACTTTTCCGATAGGTTCGAGTAATTGCGGGTCAGCCTGTTGAAAGGCCTGGCGAAAAGCCTGCAAGCCTGCAAGCTTAAATGAAATGTCATTTGAATCAACCGGATGCATTTTTCCGTCATAAACCGAGACCCTTATATCCCGAACATAACTTCCGGTTAGGGGGCCTTCCTGCATTTTTTCCATCACCCCTTTCAGAATGGATGGGAGAAAGCGGGTGTCTATTGCACCTCCAACAATACAGTTGTAATAAACAAGGCTTCCACCCCAGGGCAGTTGTTGCGTTTCCCGGTTCCGGACAGTTAAACCGGTTGGTTCAGGCATTCCTTCATACCAGGGTTCAATTCTTAGATGTACTTCCCCGAATTGGCCCGCTCCGCCAGATTGTTTTTTATGCCGGTATTGTGCATCAGCCGGCTTTCGGATGGTTTCCCTATAGGCAATGCGCGGTTTGGAAAAACGCACTTCCAGTCGGAACTGGTTTTGTAGTTTCCATTTAATAACTGCCAGGTGCATATCTCCCATGCAATGCAACAGGGTTTGTTTCAGTTCTGCGGAAACTTCCACCCGAATGGTGGGATCTTCTTCTACCAGCATGTGAAGGGCTTGCGATAGTTTTTCCTCTTCTCCTTTAACCAACGGGTCAATGGCCACGCTCAGATTTGGTGCAGGAAAACGGATTGGTACCAACTCCACCGGATTGTTTTTATCGCAAAGTGTATTGTTGACATGGGTGTTTTTTAATTTGAGGGTCGCACCCAGATCGCCGGCAGCCAGTTCATTCACCGCTGTCCGCTTGTTTCCTTCAACTATAAACAGTTGGTTAATCTTTTCACTCACCCTGGTATTGGCATTCATTAGGTCCATACCTGATTTGACCACTCCTGAATAAACTTTGAAATAGGACAATTCACCCACATGCGGTTCAGAAACTGTTTTATAAACAAAGAGACAAGTGGCAGCATCTGATCGGCAGGGAAGTTCTTTACCCTGAACGGTTTGCTGAGGGGGCATTTCATTAGCGCTGGGACAAACATTATCTATAAAACCCATCAGTCGGCCACTTCCCATATTTCGTTCTGCCGATACGCAAAAGAGAGGAAACAGATCATGGTTGATCATAGCTTTTTTCATGCCTTCCTTCATTTCATCTTCATCTAACTCACCCTTCTCAAAATAATGTTCCATGAGTGTTTCATCATTGCTGGCAACCGCTTCTACCAGTTCTTTGTGCAACTGTTCCGCTTTTTCCCGTTCCTGCTCAGGAATAGGTAGCTTTTCTGGTTTTCCACCTGTATCGTGAAACTTGTAAAGGGTCATCCTGAGTACATCTACAATCTCATGAAAGCCGGCGCCCTGTTGCAATGGGTATTGCACTACCACAATTTTATTACCAAAATGATCTTTTGCCTCCTGGACAGTTTTGTCGAAGTCGGCTTTCTCCTGATCAAGTTGATTGACTGCAAAAAGCATGGGTGTCTTAAATGACTCTGTGTATTGCCAGATGATATCGGTACCCACTTCAACTCCCATTGCCGCATTTAGAACCATAATACCGGTATCGGCTACACGCAGAGAAGCAATCACTTCCCCACAAAAATCATCATAACCGGGAGTATCAATGATGTTGATCTTATATCCACGCCATCGGGTATACAATAGCTTGGAAAAAATCGAGTTACCTCTTTCTTTTTCCAATTCATGGTAATCACCCAATGTGGAATGGCTGGAAATGGTTCCCCGCCGGGGTATTAGTCCGGCTTCGTAAACCATACTTTCCGCTAATGTGGTCTTACCGCAGCCAGCATGGCCGAGCAAGACAATGTTTTTAACGTGTGAGGTGTCGAATTCTGCAGACATAATTAAGAAGTGAAAGGTGAAAGGTGAAAGGTGAAAAATGTGAGAAGTGAGACGTCAGACGTGAGACGTGAGAAGCAGGGATTCTACTTCATACTTCCTACTTCTAACTTTGTTATCATTCTATTTTGCGGACGAACTGGCGGAATTCATCCTCCACATGATTGAGGGTGTCATTAAGTTGTTCGTACTGCATCAGCATGTCTTCGTGCGCGGAGATGGTTGCGTCAGAGACCTGGCCCTTGTTTTCTTTTTCCCAGCGGGCGATCTGTTCATGCTCTTTGATGGCATGTTTCAGGTCGTGGATGTTGATCAATTGAATGTAGAACTGATTCTGGAGGTGTTCAAGGTCTTTGAGTGTGTCATGGTCCTGGAGATTAGTGGAAAGCTGCTGGAGTTTTTCCCTGAGTGAGGTGAAGTCGGCTCTTTTTGTACGGAGAGTGGTGATCCAGGATGCACACTCTCCAACCAACTGGGAGATGTCTGTAGTAACCATTGGAAGTATATTTAAGTGATGAAATAATTTCCTCTGATTCAACGCTGGTACAGATAGTTTCCCGGGCGGATTGTTCTCTTCTAATTTAAGCTACTTTTTTCACACTAGTTGCATCAGGAAGCAGTATTTTTGATTTATGCGTAAAACCCTCGAAATTCTGGGAACCGGATTAAAAATGGCACTGGGAGAGTTTCGTTCCAATAAACTCAGAACCTTTCTGTCCCTGTTTGGAATTACCATTGGTATCTTCTGTATCATCGGTGTTCTGGCTACGGTAAATAGCCTGGAGAAAAATGTTCAGAAAGATATCAATGCCCTCGGTAGCAATACCATTTTTATAGACAAGTGGGATTACAGCGGTCAGATTCCTTACTGGAAATTGCTCAACCGCCCCTCTCCCAAATACCATGAAATGGATCTGCTACGAAAAGCCGTACCCGAAGCAGCCAATATTGCATTTGCGCTACAGCGGATGGATAAAGTGGAGTTCCAGGATGAAAAACTGGACAATGTAAGAATGTACGGGATTTCAGAGGATTTCTCCAATATTCAGACTATTGAAGTAATAGACGGACGTTACCTGCAACAGACCGATTTTGATTATGCTTCCAATTCGGCGGTAATTGGTTATAAAGTTGCCGAAGAACTATTTGGTAAACCGGAACGCGCGGTTGGTAAAATGGTTAACATTTATAACAGGAATGTTAACATTGTCGGACTGATTAAAAAACAGGGTTCTTCCATTATTGGTGGTTGGGAATTTGATAACTGTGTTTTACTCCCTTATGCATTTATGAAAACCCTGGTGAGAGAGGACCGTTCTGATCCGGTGATCATGTTGCAGGGAAAGGAAATGATTCCTATGAAAGCACTGCGGGATGAAGTTACCGGTGCCATGCGGTCTATCCGCAAACTCAAACCCACACAGACTGATAATTTTTCCCTCAATGACGTAGATGCATTTGGTGAGTTTGCTGCCGGAATTTTTTCGGGTATCAATATGGGTGGTTTTTTCATTGCAATTCTTTCACTGTTCGTAGGTATGTTTGGGGTTGCCAATATTATGTTTGTGACAGTTCGGGAAAGGACTCCGCAAATCGGACTCAAAAAGGCAATTGGAGCGAAGAAAATGACCATCATGATGGAATTTCTGATGGAATCTGCATTCCTTTGCATTTTGGGTGGAATGATCGGGCTTTTACTCGTATTCCTGCTGACACTCGCCATTTCAAGTTCCATTGGTTTCCCGATTACGATTTCCATTAAAATTATGACCATCGCTGTGTCGATCTGTATCATTGTAGGGGTGCTTGCTGGAATTATTCCGGCATCCATCGCTTCAAAAATGGATCCTGTGGTGGCAATTCGGAGTAAATAATTGTATGCCCCTTCTATTAGCTATTGAAAGTTCCTGTGATGAAACAGCTGCGGCAGTTTGTAAAAATGGACTAATCCTTTCCAATATTGTTGCAACCCAAAAAGTACACGAGCAATACGGCGGTGTAGTTCCAGAGTTGGCAAGTCGCGCACACATGCAACACATCGTTCCGGTAGTAGACCAGGCGATGCAGCAGGCAGGTGTGTCACTGGAAGAGTTGGATGCTATTGCGTTTACGCAGGCACCAGGATTGATTGGTGCACTATTGGTAGGGGCTCAATTTGCCAGGTCAATCGCTTTGGCACTCGGCAAGCCGCTTATTGCTGTTCATCATATGCAGGCTCATGTGGTAGCTAACCTGATCGATGAACCCAAACCCCGCTTCCCCTTTTTATGCCTTACGGTTAGTGGGGGGCATACCCAACTGGTACTGGCGGAATCACCCACTACTATGAAAGTTATTGGAGAAACCATTGATGATGCTGCCGGTGAAGCATTTGATAAATCGGCCAAGCTATTGGGACTTCCCTACCCTGGTGGGCCGCTGATAGATGTTTACGCAAAAAAGGGGAACCCGAAAGCGTTCCGGTTTCCAGAACCACAGATCCCGGATTTGAATTTCAGCTTTTCCGGATTAAAAACAGCTATTCTGTATTTTATTCAGGAACATCAGAAAGAAAATCCTTCGTTTATACAGGACCGTTTGGCTGATATCTGTGCTTCCATTCAGGATCGCATCGTATCTATTTTGCTGAATAAATTAAAAAAGGCAGCAGTCGAAACTGGTATTAAAGAAATTTGCCTTGCTGGAGGTGTTTCTGCCAATTCCGGACTACGAAACGGGCTGGAACAAATGGGAAAAAAATATGGATGGAAAACCTATTATCCGGCATTACCTTATTGTACGGATAATGCGGCGATGATTGCGCTGGCTGCCTACTACAAATTCCTTGAAAAGGATTTTGCCGATCTTTCTGTAACCCCTACCGCCCGCGCTGGCTGGTAATACCCAACCCTGCAATATTTTGGCGAATACCTATTTTCAGTTTAAAGCCTTTCGTGTCGATCAGGAAGATTGTGCTATGAAAGTATGTACGGAAGCCTGTTTGTTCGGGGCCTGGCTGGCGGAGGAATTTCGTGGAAAAGATATGGAGTCAGCTCTTGATATTGGAACCGGTACTGGATTGCTGAGCCTGATGCTGGCCCAGGAAACAACCATTGCGAAACTGGATGCCATCGAACTGGATGAACCTGCTGCAAAACAAGCTAAAGTAAATTTTGAAACATCTCCCTGGGGCGCCAGATTACAGGTTTTTCAGGGTGATGCCCTCCGGTATTCGTTTCCGCGCGGCTATTCGCTGGTTTTTAGTAATCCGCCCTTTTTTGAACAGTCTTTATTATCGCCGGATGCGCGACTCAACCAGGCAAAACACGAAAGTAGCCTGGATATATCTTCCCTCCTTCAACTGGCGGAGGAGTTAACAACGGATAATGGTTATTTCGCAATCCTGCTTCCTTATCAAAGAGCTGAATCACTATTAGCGAAAATTGCAACCAGTAACTTCCAGCTGTATATGAGGATGAATGTGTGCCAGACAGAAAAACATGCATCCTTCCGGTCTTTTTGTTTGTTCCGGAAAAATACACCCTGCAACGTGAATGAATCAACCATTTGCATCAGGGAAAATGGAAATTATTCAGCAGCATTCAGCCGCCTGTTACAACCCTTTTACCTGTATCTCTGATTATTTTTTGAACATAAAATAGACTGCTCCGAGCAGGAAGGCAAAACTAACCAGGTAATTCCAGCGAAACGGTTCTTTCAGATAGAGTACAGCAAAAACAGCAAAGACAACCAGGGTGATTACTTCCTGTGTCATTTTTAACTGGAAACCGGAAAATCCGTTCGCATACCCCATCCTGTTAGCCGGTACCATCAGGCAATATTCGAAAAAAGCAATTCCCCAGGCAATCAATATTGCTTTCCACAGCGGTAGGCCTTTTTGTTTCAGATGTCCATACCAGGCAATGGTCATAAAAATATTGGATAGGAGCAGCAGTACGATGGTACGCATAGCTTGATCTTTTGGTGTGGCGCTAAAATTAAAAAAAACCGCACACCTGTGGCGTGCGGTTATGAACTGGTGAAAAACAAGATACAACCTCCAGTAACAAAATACAATGGAGCTGCTTTTCCTGCAATCGTAAAATTCCTCGATTTTTTAAAAAAGTAAAGCACCTCCAAACGGAGATGCTTTAACAGGTTGGACGGTTACTAATACTTAAATATAGGAGATTAATTCAAATTTCTAAAATCTACCGGTACTAATTTACTTACTCCCGGTTCCTGCATGGTTACGCCATAAATTGCATCAACGGCACTCATTGTCATTTTGTTGTGTGTTACTATAATAAACTGGCTTTCTTCACTGAAACGACGAATCATATTAGTGAATTTGCCCACGTTTGCATCATCCAGTGGTGCGTCAACCTCGTCGAGAATACAAAAGGGGGCTGGTTTAATCAGGTAAATCGCAAACAGCAAGGCAGTTGCAGTAAGTGTTTTTTCTCCCCCACTTAATTGGGTGATGGAAGAAGGACGTTTCCCT
>JALOMU010000086.1 GCA_025455285.1 Flavihumibacter sp. | reverse complement strand
ATTAAGCCGATCTCTTTTTTTTGTACATTTCGGTATGGTTGTATTATCTGCCGAACAGGTGCGTGCCTGGGACCGCTTCACCATTGAAAAGCAGCCCATTGCTTCCATTGATCTGATGGAAAAAGCTGCAATGGCCTGTATTCAGTGGATGGAAACCAACCGGATTGTAAACCAGCAACAGTTTTATATTTTTTGTGGTAAAGGGAATAATGGCGGAGATGGCCTTGCCATTGCGAGGCTCTTGCAGAAATTCAATCGTCCCGTTGATGTGTTTATTTTCGAAACCGGTCAACTGGGAAGTCAGGATTTTCAGCAAAACTTACACCGCCTGCATACCCTTCCTGTAACCATACATTTTATCCAGGAAAACGCTCCGTTACCGGATATTCCTGAGTCGGTATTGGTCATAGATGCATTGTTGGGCACTGGATTAAATCGCCCTGTTGATGGCCGGATGGCTGCACTCATTTCGCACATTAATCAATATCCCAATGCCGTAATCAGTATTGATTTACCAAGCGGTCTGTTTGCAGATCAGTCAACATTGCCCCACCCCTGCATCCATGCCAGCATCACCCTTAGTTTTCAATGTTATAAACCGGCGTTGCTGGTTGCGGAAAATGCGCCTTTTTTTGGCTTGCCTGTTATACTGGAAATTGGCCTGGATCCACGTTTTATGAATACCTGCACACCTTTGTATGATATGACTGATAGTGCATTGGTAAAAGCCATTCTTCAGCCTCGTCCTGTTTTTTCGCATAAAGGCAAATTCGGTCATGCCTTGATCCTGGCTGGTAGTCCAGGAAAAATGGGCGCAGCTGTGTTGGCAGCAAAAGCCTGTTTACGGAGTGGAGCAGGCTTGCTTACGACCCTTGTACCTGAACAGGAACGGATGATATTCCCAACAGCCATTCCGGAATCCATGAGTATGTTGTATGATAACCAAAAGCCGGAAGAGCTTCTTTCTGATACAGCTGTATACAAAACAATTGGAATAGGTCCGGGTTTGGGACAAGAGCCGCAATCCCGGAATTTGTTACGTTATTTACTTACCCATTTCCGTAATCCAATGGTCCTGGATGCCGATGCACTCAACCTGCTGGCTGCGGACATTCGTTTGCAGGAAGGCATCCCTCCTTTTTCCATATTAACTCCTCATCCTAAAGAGTTTGACCGATTGCATGGTACCTGCAGCAATGATTTTGAACGACTCGAAGCAGCTTCACGAATGGCTATACAACACCAGGTTATTGTGGTACTGAAAGGGCACCGGACGTTTATTGCCATGCCCGGGGGACGAGCCTGGTTCAATACCAGCGGCAATGCCAGTATGGCCAAAGGAGGAAGCGGAGATGTCCTGACAGGTATGCTTACGGGATTACTGGCGCGTGGGTATGCGCCGGAACAGGCTGCCTTGCTGGGTGTTTATCTGCACGGACTTGCAGGAGAAATTGCCAGCCGTAAACAGGGTAAGGAATCAGTACTGGCTTCTGATATCATCGAATCCATTGGTCCGGCATTTCTTGAACTTGAATCATTTAACTAACAGTTATGTATAAACGATTATTGCCATTCTTAACAGCAGTTATTTTTATTTCAGCCTGCCAGCAAAACCAACCCGGTGTACAGGCTCCCGATCTTAGCTATTTGCAACCCTCCGATAGCGGGTTGCAAACGGGTGGCGTTCGTATGATCCCTATTCAGACTCCGAAAGGAAATTTCAAGGTTTGGACCAAACGATTCGGAAACAATCCCCAACTAAAAGTATTATTGCTCAATGGCGGTCCAGGTGCCACACACGAATATTTCGAATGTTTTGAAAACTTTCTGCCTGCTGCTTCGGTTGAATTCATCTATTATGATCAGTTAGGTTGCGGCAATTCTGACAATCCCAATGATACCAGTTTTTGGGATCTTAATCGCTACGTCAGCGAAGTAGAACAGGTTCGTACTGCCCTTGGTCTTACTAAAGATAATTTTGTTTTGCTGGGTCATTCCTGGGGAGGTATTCTTGCCCTTGAATATGCACTAGCATACCAGGAAAATCTAAAGGGACTGGTAATATCCAACATGATGTCCAGTTGTCCGGATTATGGGAAATATGCACAGGATGTGTTAGCCAAACAAATGGATCCGAAGGTATTAGATACCATTCGTCTGCTCGAAGCCAATAAAGATTTTGGTAATCCGAAATATATGGAGTTGCTGATGCCCAATTTTTATACGAAACATATTTTGCGTTTGCCATTGGATCAGTGGCCGGAACCAGTTAACCGGTCCTTCGCTAAAATGAATCAATCACTTTATGTAACTATGCAGGGCCCCAGCGAATTCGGGATTGCCGGTAAACTGGTGAACTGGGATCGCAAAGCTGATCTACCCAAAATATCGGTACCAACCCTTACCATCGGCGGCGCTCATGATACGATGGATCCGGAACACATGAAATGGATGGCTACCCAGGTCAAAGCAGGTACCTACCTGCATTGTCCATTGGGCAGCCATATGAGTTTTTATGATGATCAGGCCACTTATTTTAAGGGGTTGCTGGACTTTCTGAAAAAGTTATAACGTTGGTTATTTCCAGCGCATCGCCTTGAATTGAATCGTGGAGTAACCATTTTTTTCATAGAGTACACCGATTGTTTTTTTATTCAACAATACGATATCCGAATAGGCAGTTGGATCGGATTGTTTGGGATCGTTTGCTTTATCTACGAGCAGGGAACGCGACCAGGTTTTACCATCATCATAACTGATGCGCAGGGTCAGGTTATCTCTGCGTTTCTCATCGGCTGCATTACAGAATGCCAGGATATTTTTCTTTTTCTTTTTCCCAATAGTCAGGAGTGTTCCCTGGCAAACCGGATCGGGCAATTGCCGGTCAAAGTAGGTGGTATCCCAGCTTTCTCCACCATTGGAACTGTTAGCAACGATGCGAGCACGAATATCTCCCTTCTGGTTGCGTGCATTTAACATCAGGCGTCCACCTGATAACTCTGCAGCAATGGCTTCATTACTACCGGGTATGCTTAGGGTCTCACTTAACTTAAAACTTTTTCCATGATCATCCGTGAAGAATCCATGTGCCTGGTAGTCTTCAAACTGGTATTGTGGTACTCCTGCAGAATGATTGGCCGCAACAAATATTCTACCTTTATAAGGGCCGCTGGTCAATTGCATGGCATGACCAGGAGTATTCGCATAACTTCTCCAGTCTTCTGAAAAATTGTACGCAGGATTTAGGGCTGGTTGCTTGGGCCGATGGGTTTGTGTGGTTATATTAACCGGCTCCGACCAGGACTTGCCTCCATCGGTGGAACTGATATACCATACTTCCCGAAGCCCTTGCCCTTTTCGAACTTCTCCTTCATGATTGTTCCCCGTATTATAGAATAAAAAGATCCTTCCCTTGGGATATGCTGGATCCAGCATATCTACCACTGGTGCAGGATTACCAGCCTGTAACTTATCATAATCTACTACTGTTTGCAAAGCAGACCAGGTATTACCACCATCCATACTTGTTTTCAGTACAATATTGATGTCTCCAAAATCACCTGCATGATTCACTCTGCCTTCACAAAAGGCAAGTAGTTTTCCATCTGGCAATCCAATAATGGCAGGTATACGATAACTTTTATGCCCCTCTTCTCCGGATACAAAAACCGGAACTTCCTGTTGTGCCTGAACGCCTGACACAATCAACCAGCCTGCTGTAATCACCAATAAAAGTTTTTTCATGTCAATTTTTTTGTTTTTTGAGATACATATAATCCACTCGTCACCAGCAGTATACCTGTGAGGGTAAACCAGGTTAGGGGTTCATTCAGAAAAATAAAAGCCAGCAAAAATCCAAAAACGGGACAGGCATATAACCAATAGGAAGCGGCTACTGTATTTTTCTTTAACAGATACAACCAGGCCTGCACCGCACCTATTGATACCGGGATGGTAAGCCATAAAGTTCCGGCCCAGAATTGCGTGTCCAGCCTGTTTTTGGCCGGATCGAAACCTGCAGCAGCAATCGGTAACAAAAACATTCCGCCTACCAGGGTATGCCATCCATTGATGGTTAAGCTATCCAATCCATTCCATTGCTGTCGGGTATAATATATCGCCGCAATTGAATAGATGAGCATACTGCTCAGCAGTAAAACAATCCCAATCGGTTGGGCTGTACTGTTTTGAAGTAAGGGCCAGGCTGCGATCAGCACACCGGCAGAACAGGCTAGCAATGAGAAAACAGCACTACCTGTAATACGGTAGCGAAAAAAAAGGGCAGCCAGTATACTGATAAAAACCGGGTTCACGGCAATAGCAAGACTTCCGATTCCCGCTCCCAGAAATTGCATGGCAATTACATAAATACCCAGGTAAAGGCTTACATTAAGTAATCCATAAACGACCAGTTGTTTCCATTCTTTTACCCTTGGTTTTCTATTGCCCAGGAAAAAATGTGTTATCAATAACATCAGGCTGCCTGCCAACAGGAAGCGGGTTACAGCTATCACTAATGGTTGAGCGCTTTCCAAGGCAATCTTGGTTGCAGTGGCGGCTGAGGACCATAATATGGCAAAGAGAATGCCCACCGTTATGAATTTACCATCCATTGAGTTGATTTAACTGCAAGGTACTCCTTCAGTATTTTTTGGCAATACCATTCCTGTCTGGGTAAGTGGAAAGGACCTTTGAATAGATTTCCTTTTGCTGTTTGCGCAACTGTTCCATTTCTATGCAGGTAACCATACCATTCGCCGTGTTGGGAATCATGAAAGTGAGTATAGGCATACTCGTGAATCATGCGATGCCATTTGGCATATTTCTCATTTCCCGTCATCAGGTAGGCCAACAAAGTGGCAATAATGGCTTCATTCTGCGGCCACCAGAATTTCATATCCTGCCAGTATTCCTGGACCGGTTTATTAAAAACATCGCGGAAGTAGATGATGCCACCATGTTCATTGTCCCATCCCCTCTCCCACATATAATCCAGCATTCGGCAACCCAGGTTTATTAGAGTCGGATCATTACCACGATACTTTGCTTCTTCCAGTATAAACCAGGCACCCTCAATAGCATGACCGGGATTAAGCGTTCTCCCGTCTATATGGTTGATGATCGATCCGTCCGGAGCCACCTGCTCCATTACACAGCGGATATCATCTTTTACAAAATACTGTTCGATGGTTCGGATCCAATTACTGATCCATTCATCGCAGCGCTCATCTCCAATTGTTTCCCGAACTTGTTGCGCTGTATTAATCATGATCATAGGAACGCCAATTCCAATTGCCGGACGGGTATCCGTGAATTTTGGTTCCAATAATCCAGGCACAGTGGCATATTGAATACATTTTCCAAATAACTCACGGGAACGATTAGCTGCAGTTTCATCTCCACTGGCCTTTGCATAAGCTGCCATCGCAATTACAGCAAATGTTTCAGAAAAGAAATACCGGCGTTTCCGGATGGGTTTACCATCCCTGGTAACGTGAAAAAACATGCGACCATCCGTATCAAAACAATAGTTTACCAGAAAATCATATCCAAGTTTTGCCCCCTCCAGCCATTCGGCCTTTTGCTCAACTGTATTATACAGGGTTGCCAGCAGCCAGGTTGCACGACCCTGAATCCAAACTGCTTTATCATCGTCGATCAGGCTGCCATCTGCATCCCTCATCAAAAGGAAACCGCCGTATTCCTGATCATAGGACCGGGGAAACCAGAAGGGAATGGTATCCTTGAGTAATTGATTGGAATAAAATTCCTGGTAATATGCTAAATCAGGATTGTACATAGTCGATGGTTTTTGGCCGAAGGAAATAAAGTTGGATGGTCAGAATGATAAGCACCACTAATGCCAGCCAGGCAAAACTTTGTCCGAGGTTACCGGCATCACTGGATTTGCCCAACCAGTCGGTGATTAAAGCGCCGGAGAAGATTCCGGTAAGATTCATGAGTCCATATCCGGTAGCGCGGTACCTGGAGGGCACGAGCTGACAAAGAATCGGCATATTATTCGCATCAAATAAACCAAATCCGAATCCAAAACAAAAAGCTGCCAGAACTATATGAAAAAGAGAGCTGCCAAATCCGATAAGAACGAGCGCCGGAATGGTGAGTGCAAGTCCGATTGCTCCTGTGTATACACGTCCCCGCAGGTTTTTCTGCACCCAGCGATCCGAGAGATATCCACCAATCAATACGCCAATCAAGGAAGAACCGGAGGTTGTAATCGTAGAAAGTGGACCAGCAGTTGCCATGTCAATGTTCAATGTGTCGGAAAAAAGTGTTGGCAGCCAATTCTTAACGGCCCATCCTGGTAAACTGGGAAGCGTGAAATACAGCAACAGAATCCAAAAGGAAGGATTTCCCAATAAAAAACGAATGGCTTTAAAGGGTGAAACAGCTTCGCCTATTCTGCCGGATGTGGATGTTTTTCCACTAAGTTCTTTCAGGAAAATAAGCAGTATAAACGAATACAATATTCCAATTAGTCCAAAAGACTGGAATGTAAACTGCCAGGATATGTTAGCCGCAATGGTTGCGCCAAATCCACCGAGTGCTTGTCCCATATACAATCCAGTCATATGAATACCTACTGCCAATGATCTTGTTTTTGAACTATGATAATCAGCAATCAATGATAATCCTGCAGGTATATACTTCAAAGTTGCTTTTCTATAATCGGCATCACGTTCTCTTCGAAGATGATTTAATAACTTAATTGGCTTAAACATGGTGACTCAATCGAGTACTGCGCTGCAGCATTAATGGCCTAGTTATTTTAGCGCAAGGGTGAAGTTGTAAACCGGGT
>JALOMU010000085.1 GCA_025455285.1 Flavihumibacter sp. | reverse complement strand
GAAGCATTTCTCTTCGCATCAGCTCAATGGTTTGTTGTTCTGACAAACCGAATTGAAATTCGATGGCCTCAAACGGGGTGCGGTCTTCCCATGCCATTTCAATAATACGATCGATCTCTGCAGTGGTTAGTGTAGTTGATTCCATTGGTCGAGTTGTGTTAAAAATTCTTCTGCGTGCTGAAGATGCAACGCCTGTTTTTCGGGCGCCATTTTATCAAAGGTCTTTACCAGCATTCCCAGGCGTGGGTTGGTGAGAAAAAAATCGCGGTGTACATACATGAATCGCCAGAACAATCCATCCCAGGTAGCCTGCCAGGGACCTTTTTTCCAATCGCCCATTTTTAGGAGGTAATTTGATCCGCTGATATAGGGTTTGGTAGTCATTAGCCCGCCATCCGCGAATTGGGTCATCCCGTACACATTTGGTACCATTACCCAATCATAACTATCGATATAAAATTCCATGAACCATTTGTACACAGAATCGGGATCAAATTCGCAGAGCAGGAAAAAATTTCCGAGCACCATGAGGCGTTCAATATGATGGTTGTAGGCAGTATGCTGTAATTTTTTTATAACGTTGTCGATTGGATGAATACCTGTTTCACCGGTATAGAACGGATGTGGGATCTGGCGTTTGAACCCCCAGTAATTACTGGTTCTTTGGCGGCTGCCGGCGCGATAATAAACCTGGTGAATGAATTCACGCCACCCAATGATTTGCCGGATAAAACCTTCCAGCGAATTAATCGGAATTTGATTTCTGCCGGCGAATGTAATGGTCTGTTCTACAATTTCTCCGGGAGTGATTAACCCGGCATTCAGGTAGGGTGTCAGTACACTGTGAAAAAGATAGGATTCATTTTCCTGCATGGCATCTTCGTAAGCGCCGAAATCCGCCAGTCGTTGTTCAAGGAATTTCTGTAACTGATAACGGGCATCCTTATGCGTAACGGCATAGTTAAAATGGTTGGTAGTGCCGGGGTTATCAGGAAAATTGGTTTCGCAATAATTGATTGCTTCATCAATAAAGGTATTGGTTGGAGTAACCGGCAATGCCGGTATTTTGAGACCTTTAGGAATTTTTTCCCGGTTCTCTGCGTCAAAACTCCATTTGCCGCCCAGGGGCTGTTTTTTTTCATCCAGCAGAAGATTCAGTTGTTTGCGATGCCAGATATAAAAATCGGTTTGAAAAAAAGTACTGCGTTTGTTGAAATGAAGGTCGGCATCAGCAGGTTGCAGTAAAAAGCCAGGGTTTGAATACCAGTGTATAAGTAGCCCGTTTTTATGAGCTGTTTGTTTGATGCGTTTTTCCACCCAGTTATCGGCCGGGTAGCACAGGTGCAAATCGGTTATCTTTTGTTTTTTTAAAACATCGTGCAGGAATCGAATGGCTGATGCTTTTTCATTGGAATTGATATAGTGGGTTGAATAACCTTGCTCTTTTAACTCGCTTTCAAAAGCTTTCATACTGGCCCGGTGGAAGAGGATTTTCTGCTGGTGAAACGCGTATTGTTTAAAGAACAATTCTTCTTCCATCAGAACAATCAAACGATCTTTTTGAAGAGCGGGATGCTTTTCAAAAAGTTGATTCGGTAATAATAGAACAGCTTGCTTTTGCATGCAGAAATAAACAAAAACCAATGCGCATTGTTGCTAGGTAAAACAGATTCATGGAATCCATAAAAGGGAAATCGATACTATTGGCAGGTGCAACAGGAGGAATCGGGCAGGCTGCTGCCAAAATGCTGGCGGCTTCTGGAGCGAAATTGTTTTTAACGGGTCGTACCGAAAGTAAGCTTAAAACACTGGCAGATAGTCTGGACCTAGATCCGCAAAACTGGATGGCTGCGGATTTGACCAAAGAAGCAGCAGCAGATCGGCTGTTTCAGCAATTTTCAGCTGTTATGCCCTCTATTGATATATTAATAAACGCCTCTGGTATTGGTATTATTAAACCGGCTGATCAGTTGAGTCCTGAAGAGTTTATGCACACCCTGCAACTGAATTTGTTTGCACCTTTTTTGTTGCTCCGGAAATTTCTCCCGGAATTTAAAGCAAAGAAAAAAGGACTGATCATTCATGTGCCGGGCATTCTGGGTAAGGTACCTATGGCGGGTGCTGCTGCCTATAGTGCGTCCAAGTATGGATTGGTTGGTATGTTGCAAAGTATCCGGGAAGAACTGAAGCGCACAGATGTTCGGTTCACCAATCTTTTCCTGGGTGGTGTGGATTCGCCTTTCTGGGATACTATTGATTTACGCGTTCAGAGAGAAAAAATGGTAACGGCGGAAGAAGCGGCACGTGCGATCTGGTTTCTCTGCCAGCAACCAGCCAGTGGGGTAGTAAGTGAAATGGTGCTCCAACCTTTCAATCACCAGGCGATCTGAAATTGCCTTATTTTTGCGGCCTCAATGTACCGGCATGGATCCAAAATCCCTACTTTCTTTTGACAACACCGAAAATGCGTTTGCGTATAAATCTGATAAAGCCTTAAAAAAAGCGGCATTCCTTTTTGGCTCCATGGGGTATGCGCCGTTAGTAAAATTAGGGACCTGGATCACTCCCTGGGCTATCAAAGCGGGATTGCCGGTTAAAGGCCTAATACGAAACACCTTATTCGAACAGTTTGTAGGCGGTGAATCCCTGGAAGAAACCGCAAACGTTGCTAACCTGTTGGATAAATACAATGTACAGGTGATCCTTGACTATGGTGTGGAAGGAGGCGATTATGGTGAGGCCGGACTGGATCATGCCTGTGAGGAGTTTTTGAAAGTGGTGAATTATGCGGCTACTCAAATGAATATTCCCTTCATGAGTATTAAGGTGACGGGATTGGCCAGATTCGGTTTACTTGAAAAACTGGATACAGCAGCTCAGGCAAAAAGTGGTTTTGAAGGTCGTGTTCATACTGAAGTGTTGAGTGAATCAGAACATGCTGAATGGAATCGGGTAGTGGTACGCATGGAACGGATTTGTGATGCTGCAGCCAGGCAGCAGGTGGGAGTATTGATTGATGCGGAAGAAAGCTGGATTCAGGATCCTGTAGATGCACTGGTGATGCAGATGATGGAAAAGTATAATAGGGGCAAGGCAATTATTTATAATACGGTTCAGTTGTATCGGCACGATCGGTTACAGTTTCTGAAAGACAGTTACCAACAGGCGGAGAAAAAAGATTTTATACTCGGTGCCAAACTGGTACGTGGCGCGTATATGGAGAAAGAGCGAAAGCGTGCAGAGCAAATGAGTTATCGTTCGCCTATCCAACCAAACAAGGAAGCCTGTGACCGGGATTATAACTGGGCAGTTGAATTTTGCATCGAGCACCTGGAAAGAATTGCAACGATAGTAGCATCACATAACGAATACAGTAATTTATTTGCCGTTCAGTTACTTGATCAAAAAGGACTTTCGCACGATCATCCGCACATCCATTTTTCCCAGTTGTATGGCATGAGTGATCATATCACTTTTAACCTGGCGAAAGCTGGCTGTCCGGTTAGTAAATACCTGCCATTTGGCCCTATTGGTGATGTTATTCCATACCTTATGCGGCGCGCGCAGGAGAATAGTTCAGTAGCCGGACAAACCGGCAGAGAATTAAGCCTGATCCGAAAAGAATTAAAGCGCAGGTCAAAAGGTTAAAATCTTTTTACAACACGGGTAATTATCCACTTTTTTTTGCTTTGGTACCATAGTTGATGCAGTGGAAGCAGCATGGGTTGACTTCTACGCAAAACTACTTTCTATGATTCAGTTATTGGCCGTTACTACCTACGAGGTAGGACGATACGCGCAGGTGGTAGTAATCTGCAGCATTCCCGTGATTGTACTCACTGTTTTTGGGGTTCTGTGGTTGCATTATCGGCGAAAGAGAAAACTGGATCCACAGGAAGCGCAGCTTCGCGAAACCATTTCACAAAAAAAATAAAAATCCAGGCTATGGAACAGGAGTTCAAGCAAACAGAAACGGATGTCCGCTTTTTGCAGGACATGCTGCAGGAAAAACAATTGCAGATTGAATTATTACAAAATCAGCTCTCGCAGCGGATTCGTAATTACCATGATGTGGAAGCCCGCGAGGAGCAGATCCGCCAGGAATTACAGTACAAAGAGAATGCGCTTCAGGAGTTAAGGCAGACTGTACAGGTTAAAGAAGTCGAACTGCATAGATTGCAGGATCAATTGCAGCAACAGGCCCGTTTTCTTTCCGGCATACAGGAGCAACTGGTTCAGGGATTGGATCGGTTGCAAGGCCAGATTCAACGAGAAACTCCTGCTCCGTTGGTGGCGGTAGGTTAGTTATTGTAAAAGGGCGACGATTTCTTCCAGGAAGCGGCTGTCGGTTTCATTGAACTGATCTAAATCGGAACTGTCAACATCCAGCACGCCGATTACTTCTCCGTTGCGAAACAAAGGAACCACGATTTCAGACCTGGATAAACTGCTGCAGGCAATATGCCCGGGGAATTTCTCAACATCTGGTACAATCAGTGTGCGTGCTTCTTTCCAGCTCGTACCGCAAACGCCACGACCCAATTGGATCCTGGTGCAGGCAACGGGTCCCTGGAAAGGTCCGAGTACCAGTTGTCCGTTTTTTACCAGATAAAATCCGACCCAAAGCCAGCCGAATTGCTCTTTCAGGGCTGCGCCTATATTGGCAAGGTTGGCAATTTCATCCGTTTCGCCATCCAGCAAACCTTTGATCTGCGGAATCAGGGAACGGTACTGTTCTTCTTTGGTGCCTTTCAAAATCTGTAAGTCTTCTGCCATGGTGCAAAATTAATCATTTTGTTTCCACAAGTTTCCCACTGATTCTCTCACCCGACCGGTGCCACCCGACCGGTGGCATCGGTCGGGTGAATTAATCTGTAACTTGCGAGCATGCAACAGTATCATCAGTTATTGCAACATATCCTGGAGTACGGGGTGGAGAAATCGGATCGAACAGGAACCGGCACCATCAGTTGTTTTGGCTACCAGATGCGATTCGACTTAGCGCAGGGTTTTCCGCTTGTTACCACCAAGAAAGTTCATTTGAAAAGTATTATTCACGAGTTGCTCTGGTTTTTGCAGGGCTCTACCAATATTGCCTATCTCAAGGAAAATGGGGTAAGTATATGGGATGAATGGGCGGATGTTAACGGTGAGCTTGGCCCGGTTTATGGGAAGCAGTGGCGTTCCTGGGAAGGAAAAGATGGAAAAGTAGTAGATCAGATCAGTGATCTGGTAAAACAATTAAAAACCAATCCGGATAGCCGGCGGATGATCGTCAGCGCCTGGAACGTGGCCGATCTGCCCCAAATGGCGCTGATGCCCTGTCATACACTCTTTCAGTTTTATGTAGCAAATGGTAAACTCAGTTGCCAGTTGTACCAGCGATCGGCTGATGTGTTTCTGGGTGTACCCTTTAACATTGCATCTTATGCCATATTAACACTCATGCTGGCACAGGTATGTGACCTTGAACCAGGCGATTTCATTCACAGCTTTGGAGATGTACATATCTACAGCAATCATCTCGAACAAGTGAAACTGCAGTTAAGCAGAACACCATACCCATTACCACAATTAAAATTGAACCCGGAAGTAAAAGATTTATTTGGATTCCGGTATGAGGATTTTGAACTGGTGGGGTACCAGAGTCATCCGGGAATAAAGGCGCCGGTGGCTGTATGAAGACGTGTGACGTGAGAAGTAAAAGACCAGTTTATGAAAATAAGTTTAGTGGTGGCGGTTAGCGAAAATCAGGTGATTGGTAAGGATAATCAGCTCTTATGGAGGTTGCCGAATGATCTGAAATTTTTCAAAAATACGACCTGGGCGATGCCGGTTATTATGGGTAGGAAAACCTTTGAGAGCCTGGGCAAACCACTTACCGGAAGAACTAATATCGTACTGACTACCCGTAACAATTGGGAAGCGGAGGGCGTGATTGTGGTACACGACTGGACAACTGCGCTTACTGCAGCCCGTGATACAGATGCAAAGGAAGTTTTTGTGATTGGTGGTGGAGACATATATCAGCAAAGCCTTGCTTTCTGTCACCGGGTATACCAAACCCGCGTGCATACTACTATTGAAGGCGATACCTATTTCCCTGAATTGCCGGCAGCGGAATGGAAACTGCATTCCCGGCTGGATTTTTCTGCTGATGCCAAACATGCATATCCCTACAGTTTTGAAATCTGGGATCGCATAGGAAATGATCCGAATGAAGCATAAGTCCTACAGTGCAGTTGTATTAGGAATGAAATATATGCGATACTGGATAAATGCCGGTAATGGGAAAGGGCATGGTATTCATTCTCCTTTTGTATTTTCCCTGATTCGTGATGTGCTGAATGATTGTGGTGAATATTATGCTTACTCGTCAATTGAAAAACTACGAATGCAACTGGAGCAGACCCATGAACGCATTGAACTGGTAGACCTCGGTGCCGGAGGCAAAGGAATCCGCCAGGAACGCATTTCTGCCATTACCAAACGCACCTCGAAATCGCAAAAACTGGGCAGGCTGCTTTTTCGCTTGTCTAACTATTTTCAGCCTGGCACTATTGTAGAGTTAGGTACTTCCATGGGTTTGTCGGCGGCTTATCTCTATGCAGGCAATACGAAATCGGAAGTATATACGCTGGAAGGAGCACCAGCGGTAGCGGAGCAGGCCTATAAAAATTTCAACCGGCTTGGTTACTCCGGTATAAGCACCATTACCGGAAATTTCGATGAAACGCTTGAGCCTCTATTAGCGAAACTTGAAAAAGTTGACCTTGCTTACATCGATGGCAATCACCGCTATGCTCCCACACTGCGTTATTTTGAACAGCT
>JALOMU010000084.1 GCA_025455285.1 Flavihumibacter sp. | reverse complement strand
TTCGTTTTCCTTTTTTTCAATTTCAAAATTGAAGATCAGTCTTGATAGTCGCTGGTCTGCTGAAGCATTATAAATAGAGTCTTTGACACTGGAATACAGATTTTGGTATTTTAGGGCGTTAGTGAAATCTTTTTTCCGTTCATAGGTTTTTGCAAGGCCTCCATAAATATTTTCAAGTTGATTAAATGAATTGGTTTCCCTCGCAAAAATTTCTGCCTGTAGGTAGGATGATATGGCAGTTTGAAAAAAGCCCTGTTCCCGATAAGCATCCGCTAGTCCAATTAAAGACTCTGCCATCTCTAGTTTTGCATCGAGTTTTAAAGTCATGTTATAGGCCTGCAAATGATAGTCAATAGCTTTGTCCAGCTGGTTTTTCTTGAAATACAGATTCCCCATTTTATTCAGCGTATAAGACATGCTGATACTGTCTGTAAAAGCTTTTAGTGCTTTGTCAAAATACACCATAGCTGTTTTCTCATCATTTCGGGTTGAATATATTTCTCCAAGATTTGTAGCGGTTGTACCATAGGCATCCATATCGCCTAATTCTTCCAGCATAGGAAGTGCTTTAAGAAAATAATCCAACGCTTTATCATGTGTTTCCGGATTATCATGATAAACTGTACCCAGGTTATTCAAAGCAATAGCCTCCCGTAACTTCAGTTTATTTTCTTCTGCAACTTTCAGCGAGCGTAAATAATAATCCAGGGCTTTAATCTTATCGCCCTGGTTATAATAAATAACCCCGATATTACTCAGTACAGTTGACACTCCTGTTTTATCTCCTATACTATCGTATGTTAAGTGGGCTTCTTCCCAATACTGAATAGCTTCCACATAGTTTCCCTGTACATATCGAATATTGCCAAGGGTTTTAACTGCGAGCGCCCGTTCATTTTTATGCCCTGCTTTCGCTGCATTAAGGCTTGCCTGCATAGCATAGTGAAAGGCGGAATCGGCTGAAAAATTCATGTATTCCCTGCTCAGCATCATATAGGCATTAATCCTTGAAGAGTCAGATTTCAGTTCGGGTATCGCTTTCTTTAAACTATCAACAATGGAATACTGCCCCTGGGCCTGCCCAATTGTCAGTAGTAGGAAAGCTAGTAATCCGTATGATTTACATTTCATGAAATTAGAATTCAGTAGATACAGTTTTTATAATTTGGTGAATCTGAATATTTTTTGACCGGATTTTAGTGTTACAATCAAAATATATTGTCCGGCAGGTAATGTTCCAACGTTCAATTGCCATTTAAATCTACCTGAAGCGTTTATTGCAGATAAAGCATATCGTTGCCCATTAATTGCTGTTAGCGTAAGTTGATTTGGATTGATTCGTTCATCTGTATCCAACTCTACTACAACAAACTGGTTTGCCGGATTTGGATAAATTCTGTTGGTTCCTGTTTCTTCCACTTCGTTTGGTGCAGCAGAGAAGTCAGCTACCAGGCCTGTACCTTGCCAGCTTTTACATCTTGAAGAGCTGGAACTCGCTTCACTGGCCATGGCGGAATATTGGTTGATTCCGGTATTGTTTATAAGCCACTTTATTTTACTGCCATCAAAATAGATAGAGAATTTTCCACCACCTGGTAAGAACATTGTTGGCTGATCTTCTTTAAAACGTCCTCTGCCACTGATTTTATTTTGTTCTCCAATTGGAACAACTACTGTGAAATCATTATCGTTTTCGTAGGCAAAATTGGCCTTGTATTTATATCCGTTAATAGGTTTCTTTAACTCCTCTATACAAATCAGTTTCGGCTTTATCTTTTTGATTTTCTTTTCTTTCCCAATTACTGTTAATACCCCGCTTCCATATTCCACGTTGAAACTGGTTGGCGAAGACAAAACCATTGGTCTTTTTATTGTGATTGCATATTCCCCCTCTTTACAGGAAGGAATATAATCACTCCCGAATTCCGGGGCTTTTTCTATAAGTGCTCTTAAATTAATCAGGTTCTCCTCCGTGATATCAAGGAATTGGTAAGTATAGGTTGGATCTGGAGAACCTTTTTTTACCTCGAGATTATCCGGAACTACCCTTACTTTTAATGGTGTTACTTTCAGGTCTCCAGCGTCTATTACAAGATCATAATTGGATGGTTCTACTAATGAAATTCCGGATGGAATCACTTTGAAATTTCCCCCGGGTACCAAACCTGATATTGGATGGCCTGAATCATCAAGTATGCTAAAGCCCAGTTCTCCCGTAAAGACATCACTTAACCGGTCGTTGAATTGCAGCCATTGAACAGTAGTGTCATACTCATTGTCTACCGTTCCATAAGGGTACGTTTTGTCACTAATGGAGATAGTTAAAGGCATTTTGCTGATTGTCAGTTCACCAGGTAAATAGGTGACTTCAAAATTTTCCGAAAGGAGTGCTGCGGGAATAATTTTATGTGAACCTGCGGTAAGACCAGTGATCAGAGCAATAGACCGATATGCTTCGATCTGTCCACCCCCTTCTTCTATATCATCCTCATCAACTATTACAGCCACATTTCCTTTAGTGGCATCGCCTGACCCTTCACTTGATACCAGGGCCGATGTATTGCTAAGAGAACTTACGATGCCTCTAAGACTTACGATACCTCTTAAACTTACAATTCCACGCAAGCTCACAATTCCTCTAAGGTTGGATATGCCATCAGTTGACTCCATGGTTATTGTTGGCGTTCCTGAAAAATATTGCGCTATGGAACCAGGTGCAAGATCTAAAACATTGGTTGTTTCGTATTGGGGAACACCACTTACTATGCCCCTCAAACTTACTATGCCTCGTAAACTAACGATTCCTCTCAGGCTAACCAGAAAACCGAGATCAGTTAATTGATTATATACCTCCGGTGTAAGTTGGCTACCGTCAACAAGTGCACTTGCATCATTGATAAGATATAATTCGTGTTGTAATTTTAGCTGTTCCAGCACTCCCGCATGCTGTTCAGGTGGTATAGTATGTGTCCCTTCTATCAGGGAATAGTTGTATTCAAAATCAGCAATTCGCTGACCGTATTGAAGCTGTTTCATTTTTGCCTCAATGCTTACCGGCAACTTAACTACCCGAAGCGTTCCATCCGGTGTTTCAGGTGCTGTAAAACTTCCATCTTGCGTTGTTGGCGGATAGTCATAAAGTTCGGTTAATGCAATATCAGCAGGGTTCTCCAAATCAAGTGGTTGCATCTTTGTCCGTATAAAATACGGTGAATTGATGGGCGAGAACTGGGTTGCATTAGTGCTGAATTCAAGATTGGCCAGGCCAAGTGAAGCCGGGGATATTCCTAGATCATTGATATCTACTCCATCTATTGAAATGATAGCTCTGAATTGTTGAATAGGTACTGGTTCCCCGAATTTTTTTACCGTATCAACCAGTTCAATCGCGATTTTCTTTTTTGGAAGATCAAATAATAATACTGGCTCTGTAATGCCCCCGTCCTCACCGCCTTCACTGATTGGAGGAGTAAACACCTGAATAGGGGGATTGCCTGCTACGGCCCCTGGCCTTACTTCAATTGTTGTACTGTTTACGATTGAATAAGCATTGCTGTTCAGTGGTTGGGAACGGAAAATTACCTGTGAACTTGGCCTGAAATATTCTCCTTTTATAGTGAACTGAAAATCCGGACTTGTTGGTGGTGGGGTTCCTGATACTGACGGAATCTCAATAGTTTCGATTACAGGCAATGGCGCTGCAAAAGTTCCGATTGCTGCAAGTGGTTGGATTAATCCCGCTCCTGATTGCGGATCAAAACCTGGTTGATTAATATCAATTGCGGTTGATTGGAATAATGTCCGAACCTGATCTGGTAACAACCTGTTTGCCGGATTGACAAATTTCCGGTTTGCTTCCATTATAAGTGCTGCTGCTGCTGCTGCATGTGGCGCGGCGGCAGATGTGCCAAAAAAGTTGATGAAGCCATCGCCATCAAAATCATTTGTGCCCAGTGCTACAGTGGTATTCACACCATTTGGAGCAGTAAAATCAGGTTTGGGCCGAACGTTTCCATTTACTGGAGTTCCTCCAAAAGAAGAAAATAGCTCAGAAATCGTTGAACCAGGAATGGTTGGATTCAAAGGTTTGGTATAACGCACAGCACCCACTGTCATCGCTCCGGCTGCATTCGCCTGTCCAACTATGGTAGCAGTTCCCTCATTGTATTCTTCAATGGTGGCTTCTCCCTGAAATATTATGTATTTGAGATTTACAGGTGTATTCGATGCATTGGGAGCTGATCCGGCACGTACTATCAATATATTGGTAAAAGTGCTTGCCTCTGTATAAAATGGCATCACTTCTATTGGGTCTCCACCAATATTATTCCTGTTAAAACCAAACAGGGTAGTTCCATTATCATTGGTCAGGTAAATGTCAAAATCATGCTCCGTACCATTTTGCTCCGGACCAATAGAATATACATCATCCTGCCATTGCAGCACTAAAGTATAAGTGCCAGGCACCAGCCGGATTCGCTGGAATACATCTCCCGTGCCGCTGAAATCATGTGCTTGCCCTATTATGTCGGATGGTGCCGCCACGGGCCTGAATGCACGTTGATATGATTTGTTTCCATAATTTCCAGCTGCAGAAAAATAACTTACCCCTTGAGCAGTTACTGCATTTACTGCCTGCGCTACCTTACCGTCTTTAAAAAATGGCTCAGTTATGAAGGTGATATCATCAACGATCACATCACACTGTGCAATGGATTGTAGTTCAAGAATGCCCTGTGCAAAATCACCTGCACTAACAAACCCGGTTCTGAATGCAAGGGATGCACCAGGTGCAATGTCATGTATGATTTGCAACATGGCTCTACCCTCGTCTGAACGCCTTCCAAATGGGTATTCTTTTACCACTTCAACCGGTATGGGGAAGCTGGCATTTTCGGTTCCGGGTAAATCACCATTTTGAACATCCGTTCTGGCCGGTCCGCCATCTGGTGGATTTAATGGAACGCTACCTGTTGTATTATAGCTATCTGATAATACACCAATTTTTATTCCATCACCAGTTACGCCATATGCTGCTCGTACCTGGTTGGTTGCAAAGGAGCTATCACCCTGACTTGTAGTTTGTCCGAATTCCGATAGGGCAGAATATACCGGTCTGCAGAAATTGATTAACAGTTCACCCGGAGTACGTTCATTATCTACGTTAAATGTTGACAATAGCTGCAAATTGCTAAAGGGCATTCTTCCGGTAATGATGAGTGAATTGGTACCATTGGTAATGGTATCTACAAGTCCGTATGGATTTCCGGGCGCGGTTAGTAATTCGGCTACATATTCCCGCTTGCCTTCAAATGCTATAATTTCCAGATAGGCAGATCCATTCTGTACTACAAAAAGTTGATTGGTGTTGGAGTTAATTTCCGGACCAGCCGATAAAAAATCAAGTTCTGCCCCGGTAAGTGTACCAACTTTGCCTGCTTGAGGTGGTTCATAAAGTGGACAAACCAATGGCCTGTTCTCAACAGTAAGGGTGTCAGCAGTGCTACATCCGGTTTGTTGATTGGTAACTGTAAAAATATAATCTCCTGGATCAGTAACTTTTACTGTTGCTGTGGAAGATAAAAGAGTATTGGAAAGGCTGGTCCAGGCAAAGGAAACATCCGAACTGCTGCTGGTTCCTATTAAAGTAGCAGTAGGTTGAGCCGTGCAGGATAATACAGTATTCGCACCTGCATTGGCATTCGGAGCCTGGTCGCATTGTTTAAACGGCACATGCAGTAATTCTACCTTATTTCCTATACGGATTTTTTTACCAGACCAGATAGCTCCAGTAAATTTGATTGAACCATAGTCGCCACCAATAACAACTTCACCATTGGGTACATAGATGGTTCCAAACCAGGATGAACCCTGTTCATATTTGGAGGTGCTTTCCTGCTTCCAGGCTGTTTTTGCATCCAGGCAGGACGAACCGTTTCCCTGTGCTTCAGCAAAGATGCTGGATGCTGAGCCTCCACCTTTAATTACAACTGATAGCTTTCCCAGATCTACGTCTCCTTTAATCAATAAGTTGAATATGGCATCTGGATTTTGTTGAAAATCAAAGATGAAGGTATTCGTGCTGCCGCTGTTTTTTATGCCAGTAAATACATAGGTGCCCGCCCCATTGAACACCACCGTTTTTCCTCCGGTCAGCTCAATTTTTCCATGCTCACCGGGATTAATAGATCCGCCATATTTTATAGTCTTGGTAGCGGATGTTTGAATCAACTGTTTTTCAGGAAGCGTTGGAAGTTTGGGCAAATTCGGTGCTTGTTTTCTTACTACGCCGTCAACGGGTTGTGGCCCTGAATAGTTTTTCCCTGGTGGAAGAGTAATTGTTCCTTTAATCCATCCTCCTGCAATAAAAGCATTCCCATTGGCATCTATATTGCCTGTTATCTTTGTAGAGGAACCTATGTTTACAGCTTTATAAGAGAAAGATGAATTGGCAGCTGTAAGATTTCCAGTTATGGTAGTGTAATTGTGTAGGTTTAAGGAATTCCCGGAATGAAGGCTCCCGCCAAATGTAACTGCTCCGTAGGTAGAGATAGTTCCATAAGAGCCTGTTCTTCCGGATTTTATCAGTGAATTGTTACCTATTTCAATGCCGCAGGATGCACTGTTTCGCTCTCCACTAAAAAGTACATATTCATTGAGTTTCTCCTGAGCTCTCGCTTGCTCTACTGTAAATGAGCAGGCACCAAAAAATAAAATGGAAAACAATCGTACGGTCGTCCTTTTGATTCTCATTTGCAGGTTATTATGAATCTAACCTGATAGATACTACGGACAAAATTCTCTGGTGAGATGCATTTACCTGGACATTCATTTACTGGACCAGGCACTACATT
>JALOMU010000083.1 GCA_025455285.1 Flavihumibacter sp. | reverse complement strand
TCCTTTCAGGAGGTTATCAATCGCACTGTGGATGACAAGTTTGCTACCCACTTTTTCAAGTTGCACGATTGCTTTATTGGTATTGACAATTTGTTTCAGGTAGATTGGATCGGTACTAACCACTGTGAAGGGATGATCCGAATAGAAAACTTTATATAATGCCTGCAACTCTTCATAAGGTAAGTCCATATGAATTGTAGAACTGATGAAGATGCCACGGGTAAAATCGCCTCTCCAGGGAACAAAACTCAGATCGATCGTACTCTGCGGTTGCAGCTGCAATAAGGATTCACCGATCTCTCCCAGGTGCTGATGGGTCAGAGTTTTATATGCCTGAATATTATTTGCTCTCCAACTGAAATGAGAAGTGGCACTCAATCCCTGACCGGCTCCGGTTGAACCAGTTATGCCAGTGGTATAGATTTCATCAAGTAATCCAGCCTTGGCGAGTGGCAACAATCCTAACTGGATAGCTGTTGCAAAACAACCCGGATTGGCAATGGCATTTGCCTTGCGGATGGCATCCCGGTTCAATTCCGGTAATCCATAAACGAAATTCCAGTTGCCCAGGGAAGATTTCTCTTTCAACCGGAAATCATTCGACAGATCAATGATCTTTGTACCTGCTGCAGGCGGATGTGCTTCCAGGAATTTCCGCGCTTCGCCATGACCCGTGCACAAAAACAGGCAATCCACTTTCGTATCCAGCGAATCCGTGAAAAGCAATTCCGTATCTCCGATCAAATCAGCATGTACGGAATAAAGCGGTTTTCCAGCGCTGCTCTTGCTGTGAACAAAATTCAGCTCCACACCCGGGTGATTAATCAGCAACCGGATCAACTCCCCACCGGTATAGCCCGCCC
Source organism: Flavihumibacter sp. (assembly GCA_025455285.1). Taxonomy (GTDB): domain Bacteria; phylum Bacteroidota; class Bacteroidia; order Chitinophagales; family Chitinophagaceae; genus Flavihumibacter. The sequence continues at coordinate 5,998 of JALOMU010000083.1, read as the reverse complement.
CACCGATAATGCCTGCTGTTATTTTTGTCATGTTCTTCTTTTTTATTTGTCTTCCTTTCCTCCATCCTCCTTTCCTCCATCTTCCATTCCTCCATCTTCCATTTCTCCATCTTCCCTTCTCACGTTTCACGTCTGACGTCTCACTCTCCATTCACCGCCTTCCAGATCGCCGTCTGGTTTCCGAAAATCTTACTAAAGCCTCTCACATCCTGTCCTGTCCAGCCGCTGTTCATCTCACCATATTTTCCAAATTTGCTCGACATCAGATCGTATTTTGATTCAATTCCGATGATCTGGAACCGATAAGGATGCAACTGCACAAAAACATCACCTGTCACTGTCTCCTGGGAATGCTGCAAAAAGGCCTCAATATCCCGCATTACCGGATCCAGAATTTGTCCCTCATGCATCCAGTTCCCGTAAAACTGTGCCAGTTGGTCTTTCCAGCTTAATTGCCATTTGGTTAGTACGTGTTTCTCGAGTGCATGATGACTTTTTAATATTACCATCGGAGCGGCTGCTTCAAATCCAACTCGCCCCTTTATCCCGATGATAGTATCACCTACATGGATATCTCTTCCTATTCCAAATGGGCCTGCAATCGCCTGTAATGCCTGGATGGCTTCCACCGGATGATCATAACTGCGCCCATTGATGCCCGTTAGGTGACCTTTTTCAAAATGCAGGACCACTTCTTCTGGTTGGGTTTTGCTTACCTGTGTTGGCCAGGCTTCTTCCGGCAATATGCCTTTGCTGTGCAGAGTTTCCTTTCCACCCACACTGGTACCCCATAGACCCTTATTGATTGAGTATTGTGCCTTTTCAAAATTCATTTCAACATCACGCGCTTTGAGGTAGTCGATTTCAGCTTCGCGACTCAGTTGCAGATCCCTGATCGGTGTAAGAATGGGCAGATCCGGAATCATGATATGAAAAACCATATCAAACCGAACCTGGTCGTTACCCGCACCAGTGCTTCCATGCGCCACTGCATCCGCTCCGATCTTTTTTGCATGTTCTGCAATATGAATTGCCTGGATCAGCCGCTCTGCTGATACACTCAGCGGGTAGGTATTATTCTTCAACACATTTCCAAACACAAGGTATTGAATGATCCGATCGTAATAGTTTTTGACTGCATTCACACTGGTGTGTGATTTCACACCTAAAGCTTTGGCATGTGCTTCAACCTTCGATAGTTCTTCTTCTGTAAATCCGCCTGTATTTACGATAATGGAATGCACTTCATAACCCAGTTCTTCAAACAGGTACTTTGCGCAATAAGTAGTGTCGAGTCCGCCGCTAAATCCGAGTACAACTTTTTTCGATGTCATCTTCGTAGAATAGTTTAGAAATGAAAGAATGAAAAGAACCTTTTTTTGACCGTTCCGCCTCCACCACCACCTTCCGGTTTGGATTCGGTTCCGGTGATTTTGCGGAAGGCTTTCAGAAAACGGGATTTCTTCAACCGCAATAAGCGCTCATATCCTTTGGAATGTTGTTTGAAATCCGCGGCTGTTTCCTCCGGCTTGTAATGGTCTTTGGGATCGTAGAGCATGGCAGTACAAAAACAGTTCTTGCGATCCTTGCTCATCAATATATCGTAGTTCACGCAGCTCTTGCAACCGGCCCAGAATGCCTCATCCTGCGTTAATTCCGAGTAAGTTACTGGTTCATACCCTAAATCGGAATTAATTTTCATTACAGCAAGGCCGGTAGTTAATCCAAAAATCTTGGCAGTTGGATATAACTTCCTGGAAAGCTCAAAGATTTTTTCCTTGATACGTTTTGCTACACCACTTTTACGAAACTCAGGGGACACGATCAATCCGGAATTCGCGACGTATTCACCATGACTCCAGGTTTCGATATAACAAAAACCTACCCAGGCTCCGGTTTCAGTAACTGCGATCACCGACTTTCCCTCTTTCATCTTTTGTTCGATGTATTCAGGAGATCGTTTAGCGATACCCGTTCCTCTAGCCTTGGCAGAGGACTCCATTTCATCAGTGATGGTAACGGCGTAATGAATATCGTCGGGATTGGCTACCCTTACGATAATGGCGGAATTTTCCACTTGCAATAAATTAAAGGATCAGTAAACGTGTTGCGTACACCTTTGGTGTAAATAAAAATACATTGGGGCTTTTTTCACTGATAGGGGCCGGTGCAAAGGGCTCGTCCTATCAGCATCCACGTCGCGGTCGGGGAAGAAAACAAAAGGCATGTAAAAGTACATCAACCTGGCTGTCCAGCGGAAGGGTAGCGCTATATGGTTGGAAACTATTCATTTTTCGTTTGGTTGCCTATGTTTAAAATGCGAGCCAAAATTATACGTTTTTGATTGAATTTCCCCAAAATATTCTTTAAAATATTGTTAGGTTATCAAACAAAAAGCAGGATTTCGGAATGGAATCCAATAATCCTGCTACATTATTGAAAAATATCGAACAGTTGTTAGCTTTCCAGCCAGGGTTGTAAAGCTTCGGCCAATTTGCGATCATTACTCAACCTGGGTACTTTGTTTTGTCCACCTAACTTACCAATACTCTTCATGTAATCAATAAAGCCATTCTTTCTTACCGGAGTAATTTTTAGTGGCAATAAAATATTGCCCGTTATCAGGTCATCGTAATAAATGTTTTTGGTTCGCAGGTTTTCATTCACCTGCTGTGCGAAGGCAGTCATATCTGCCGGAGCATTATCAAATTCGATGAACCATTCGTGATAGGATTTCCCTTTATCCTGTGTGATCATTGGCGCAACGGTAAACTCCGTGATATGTACACCATTTTCAGTAGCTGCTTTCATCAGGCTGTATTCCACTTCTTCTCCAATTACGTGTTCACCAAATGCTGAAATAAAATGTTTGATTCGCCCCGATACAATCAACCGGTAAGGCTCCGTTGAAACAAATTTTACGGTATCTCCAATATTATAACTCCATAAGCCCGCATTGCTATTGATAATGAGTGCATAGTTTTCTCCTACTTTTACATCTTTTAAACTCAGTCGCGTAGGATTCTCATTAAACACTTCATTAACAGGAACAAATTCAAACCAGATTCCACTGTCGCTATTCAGTAACAGTCCCTCTGCATGCTGACTGTCCTGGAAGGCGAAAAAGCCTTCCGATGCCGGAAAGGTTTCAATAGCTGCAACCGTTCTTCCGATGCTGTCAAACAACTTTGATTTATAGGGCTCGAAATTCACCCCGCCATGCACAAGCACTGAAAATTCCGGGAACAACACTCCCACTTTCTTACCGCTTTTTTCCATCAGGCGGTCGAAATACATTTGCATCCACGGTGGAATTCCACTGATCAGTGTCATGTTTTTATGGATGGTTTCCTCCACAATTTTATCCAGTTTACTTTCCCATTCCTCAATACAATTGGTTTCATAAGAGGGTAACTGGTTCTTACGGAGATAACTGGGTATATGGTGATTGACGATTCCGCTGAGGCGACCTGTTGGGATATCTGCGATCCGTTCCAACACCGGGGATCCGGATAAAAAAATCATATTCCCATCAGCAAACCGTGAATTTCCCGACTCTGCCATATAACATAGCAGGGCATTTCGGGCAGAATTAATGTGGTTAGGAATGGAATCCTTGGTAATTGGGATGTATTTCACCCCACTGGTGGTACCTGAGGTCTTGGCAAAATAGATGGGCTTGCCTTTCCATAATATATTATGCTTGCCTTCTTTTATAAGTTCAATGTAAGGCTTGAGCTGTTCGTAATCGCGAATAGGTACCGCCTGGCGAAATTCCTCCATCGTTTTGACCTCCCCCAGGTGGTGATCTTTGCCAAACTGGGTTCCGGCCCCTGTTTTCAGCAGTTCCCGGAAGATCGCTTCCTGGTCTGGGACGGCCTGGTGCATAGACCGCTTAACCTGCTTATATACGTAGGAAGCGAAGGGTTTGGCAAGAAAAGACTTGAATTTCATAGTGCTATGATGGATGAACGCCGACAAATTTAGGCTCTACACCCCAGTAAACTCTTTAAATTTGCGCTAATTATTTTGGAAAATCTATTTGGAGGTAAGGAAATTCCCCTTACCTTTGCACTCCTAATTTTGGTAAGTTATGTTAGCAGTTGTTAAAATAGCCGGTCAGCAATTTAAGGTTTCTAAAGACCAGACATTGTACGTTCCCCAGATTGCGGGCAACGCAGGCGACAAAGTAGAATTTGCAGATGTTCTGATGTTTGATAATAATGGCAGCCTGTCTGTAGGTGATGCTGTTAAAGCTGTGGTTAAAGCAGAAATCATCGACCACCTGCAGGGAGATAAAGTGATCGCCTTCAAAATGAAAAGAAGGAAAGGTTTCCGCAAGAAACTTGGTCACAGAACTCACTATACCAAAATCAGAATCAACGATATCGCATAATCTGGTAACGTAACAACTGTTATCATTTAAAATTCATACGTCATGGCACACAAAAAAGGTGAAGGTAGTGTTAAGAACGGTCGCGACTCTCAAAGCAAACGCCTGGGTGTAAAGATCTACGGTGGTCAGCCTGCTATTGCTGGTAACATCATCGTTCGTCAGCGTGGTACACAGTATCATCCTGGAAAGAATGTAAGTGTAGGAAGAGATTACACACTGTTTGCAACAGCTGATGGAGTGGTTGAATTCCGTAAAACCAGAGAGAACAAAACCATCGTTTCTGTATCTCCGGTAGAGGTGAGCGCTTAATCAATTCTGCTTAAACAGCAAAAAAAATTTTGCAGTTTCGGATTAGTTTATATTTTTACTTCCGAAAACCCATTTTACTAATCATTAAATTCTAAAAAAATGGCAACTGCAAAAAAAGCTGCTCCTAAAAAAGCTGCTGCAAAGAAAGCCGCTCCGAAAAAAGCCGCTAAGAAAGCTGCTCCAAAGAAAGCCGCTAAGAAAGTAGCTAAGAAAGCTGCTCCTAAAAAAGCTGCAAAAAAAGCTGCTCCAAAGAAAGCCGCTAAGAAAGTAGCAAAGAAAGCCGCTCCAAAGAAAGCTGCAAAGAAAGCCGCTCCTAAAAAGGCCGCTAAGAAAGCTGCGAAATAAGTTTCGACTTTTTACAGCAAAAAATACAATCCCCGGTTTTCCGGGGATTTTTTATTACGGGAAAGGTGAAAAGTGAAAGGTGAAAGGTGAAAGTAGTCAAAGGGTAAGAGGTGAAAGATGTCTCCATGTTTTTTTGTCTACTCCCTTTGTCCCCTTTGTTCCTTCTTCCATTCCTCCTTCTTCCATTCTTCCCTTCTTCCGTACCTTCGCTCCATGCTCGACAATTACGCTATCGCCGACCAGTTCGGCCTGCTGGCTAAACTCATGGATATCCACGGAGAAAATTCTTTCAAGGCCAAATCTTATGCAAGCGCAGCCTTCTCTATTGAAAAATTACCTGTTCAACTCAGCGATACCCCGCGTGAAAAAATAGCCGGACTGAAGGGAATCGGCGATAGTACTTCCAAAAAAATAGCTGAGTTGCTCGATACGGGCAAACTCACCGTTTTGGATGAACTCATCACCAAAACGCCACAGGGCATTTTAGAAATGATGCAGATCAAAGGACTGGGCCCCAAAAAGATTGCAACCATATGGAAAGAAATGGGCATCGAATCCCTGGGTGAATTGTTATACGCCTGCAATGAAAACAGGCTTCTGATGTATAAAGGTTTTGGAGAAAAAACACAGGAGAGCGTCAAACAATCCATCCAGTTCTACAATGCCAACAAGGGACAATTTTTGTACGCAGAAATTGAACCCTTTGCACAACAACTCGAAACCTTTTTTATCAACCGCTTTCCCGATCACCAAACCAGTTTATATGGTGATACACGCCGACAGGCAATCATCATCACCAAAGTGGAGCTTTTAACTACTACCAGTTTGCCTGATATTCAATTGGCACTGGAAGCGCTTCAATTCCAAACTATAGAATCAGAAAACGAATCAATTCATGCGCAAGCACCAGACGGCACCAAGGTCATTGTCCACCAGTGCCTTCCGGAT
>JALOMU010000082.1 GCA_025455285.1 Flavihumibacter sp. | reverse complement strand
GTAAAGGTTTCAGTGGTATCGCCATAGTTGTAACCGGCCTGAAGGGCTTTGATATTGCTGTTGAGGAGGTCTGGTTTTTTGCCGAATTTATCCTGCAGGAACTGAATGCTGCTATCCATGTCCCGGTTGTACATCCAGTACAAAAAGCCAAGGACGAACATGTTTTTCGCGCGGTCTTTCTCCTTGGTTCCGAGCGGGAATTCTTTTAGTGCCTCGCGGGTCATCTTGGTGATATCCATGCGGATGACTTCATAATTGGCGAGGCTATCATCTTCAATGGGGTTTACTCCATCTGGATAGTTGGCCAGTCGCAGGTTTTTGGCGTCGAAACCATCGGTGTTGACAATGATTTTGCCACCTTTTTTCAGGGCCTTGAGATTGGTTTTCAGTGCTGCGGCATTCATTGCAACCAGCACATCACATTCATCACCCGGTGTATAGACAGGGGTACTTGAAAACCGTAACTGGTAACCACTTACACCTGGAATGGTTCCCTGCGGGGCGCGGATTTCCGCTGGAAAATCAGGAAAGGTGGCCAGGTCTATACCCAGTAAAGCGGTATTATTAGTGAATTGGGTACCAGTTAATTGCATGCCATCTCCGCTATCGCCGGCAAATTTTATTACTACCTCCGGAAGGAGCTCTTCTTTGTGCATCATGGTGCAAAGGTAAGGAATGGAAGAATGGAAGATGGAGGAAAGGAAGATGGAGGAACGGAGGAATGGAGGAAAGGAAGATGGAGTTAAGAATTTGTAAGGGAGCGGAATACATCTTCCAGGCTTTGGTCGCTGCTTTGGAGTGAAACGATGTTCAGGTTTTGTTCAACGCTGAGGGCCAGTAGTTGTTTTTTTGCCTCTACAGGATCGGTCGCTTCCAATTGCCATTCAAATGCATTGATTTTCTGCAATTCTTTCAGGCTGGTAACCGCTCTTTCCAGCCATTGAGCTTCGAGGGCCTCTTTGAATTGAACACGAATCACTGGTTTGCTGTGGCTAGACTGAAGGTCTTTCAAATTGTTATCGACGATAAGATTCCCCTTATTTATGATGATCACCCGGCTACAGACGGCTTCTACTTCCTGAAGGATGTGAGTGGAAAAGAGGATGGTTTTTTGGGCTCCGAGTGAACGGATGACTTCCCGTATTTCAATTATCTGGTTGGGATCGAGACCAGTGGTGGGTTCATCCAAAATCAATACTTCCGGATCATGTATCAAAGCTGCCGCCAGTCCAACCCGTTGTTTGTAACCTTTGGAAAGCTGTCCAATTTTTTTATGACTTTCCGGTGTTAGTCCGACCTGGTTGATAACGGTATTGATACGACCTTTTTTATCGGCTATACCATGTACTTCCGCCATAAACTGAAGGTATTCCCGCACATACATATCATAATAGAGCGGGTTGGATTCAGGTAGGTAACCGATCTTGGATTTGGTAGCGAGGGGATCTTTTGTAACATCCATACCTGCAATCAGGGCAGTGCCACCATCGGGTTGCAGGTAACCGGTAAGGATTTTCATAGTAGTGGATTTCCCGGCACCATTTGGGCCGAGAAATCCAACTATTTCTCCCTGATTTACAGAGAAGGAGATATTATTGACAGCTGTTTGCTGACCATAAACTTTCTTGAGAGACTGAACCGCGATTGACATAGTTCAACAAACCTACAGAATTATAAGTCATCATACTCATAGATGCTATCAATATGTGTATTGGCCGGCATTTCAAATACAGGTTTGATCAAGCCGTCTTTCAGTCCGTACACCCAACCATGCAGATGCGGTTGCTGGTTGTACTTCCAGGCTTTCTGAATGATGGATGTTTTAGCGAGATTCATTACTCCTTCAATCACATTTAGTTCTACCAGGCGATTGGTTCTTTCTTCTTCATCTGGAATGGCATCGATTTCATCCCGGTGGAATCGGTAAACATCTTTAATATTTCTGAGCCATTTGTTGATGATACCAAAATTATGTTGGGTCATGGCTGCTTTTACGCCACCGCAACCATAATGACCGCAAACGATCACATGTTTCACTTTCAGATGAACCACGGCATATTCTAGTACACTCAAAAGATTAAGATCAGTGTGTACCACCATGTTGGCGATATTTCTGTGTACGAAGATCTCACCCGGCTGGGTGTTGGTAATTTCATTGGCAGGTACCCGGCTATCGCTGCAGCCGATCCAAAGGAAATCCGGGCGCTGAATATTCTCCAGGCGTTTAAAAAAATCCGGGTCATCTTCAACCGCTTCTGCTGCCCAGGCTTTGTTTTCAAGTAATAGTTTTTCGTATTGTTTCATATTTACTGATTTTAAATGGTTTCTGAATGGTTAGAGAATCCCTGTTCTTTATTCGCACTTTTTTTAAGCTGAACAGTAATGTTTTTTAAGGGGGCACTGATAATAAAATCTTCAATCACTTCCACTACATCCTTGTCGAGAAAGTCGGCACGTGTGGCGTCAATCAGCACAAAGGAGTCTTCCGGAACTTTGGCCAATTTGTGTTTGATGATTGGTTTGTTGAGGAAGGAAACATCTTTTCTCAGGCGGAAAAGATAGTTCTTATCGTCGTTTACCACAAAAACTGCTGAGCGGAAATTACTGCGTAGTACAAAGAATAACCCCACTACACAGCCAACCAGGATGCCTTTCAGCAGATCGGTAAGCAGGATGGCAATAATTGTAACAATGAAGGGAACAAACTGGTCCCAGCCTTTTTGATAGAATTTTTTAAAAATCGAAGGTTTCGCCAGTTTGAAACCGGTATAAATAAGTACAGCTGCCAGGGCAGGCAACGGAATCATATTCAGAATATTGGGGATAAATGCCACGCAGAGCAGTAACAATAAACCATGAAGGATTGCCGACATTTTGGTTTTGGCACCGGCATTAACGTTTGCTGAAGTTCTTACAATTACGGAAGTGATGGGCAGGCCACCAATGAATCCGGACAGCAGGTTGCCAATTCCCTGGGCCTTTAATTCGCGGTTGGTTGGGGTTACACGCTGGTAAGGATCCAATTCATCTGATGCTTCGATATTTAATAAGGTTTCCAGGCTTGCTACGATGGCAAGCGTAAATGCAACAACCCATACATTATAATTTGAGATATGACTAAAATCCGGGAATTGAAAAAAGCTAACAAACTCTTCAATAGTCCCGGCTTTTGGAATATTCACCAGGGTATGGTCTGGCAGTACGAGTGCTGATTGAGATGCGATGAAGAACTGGTTGATTGCTACCCCCAACAACACTACTATTAACGGGGCAGGGATCAGCTGCATAAATTTGCCGATTTTCACCACGTATTTGTCCCAAACAATGTGGATCAGAAGAGAACTGATACCAATGAGGGCTGCTCCTGGTATGATATGGTTCAGAGAATTGAATATTCCTGTAAACGTATTGGAGCCATCTGGCTGCCGGAAGCTTTCATCCCCTTCGAAATCAGCATCGTAGCCAACCAGGTGAGGTAACTGTTTCAAAATGAGGATCAAACCGATAGCTGCCAGCATTGCTTTGATGACAGCCCCTGGTATATAATCGCCCAGTACCCCTGCTTTCAGATATCCGAGAATGATTTGTAAAACTCCGGCAATTACCACACTAACAAGAAAAGCTTCAAAGCTTGGCAGTTTAGCGAGTGCTGCCACTACAATTGCTGTTAATCCTGCAGCCGGACCGCTAACACTAAGCTGAGAGCCACTAAGAGCACCAATTACAATACCACCCACTACTCCGGCGATGATACCTGAAAACAGGGGGGCATTGGAGCCCAGCGCAATACCAAGGCAAAGTGGAAGAGCAACTAAAAAAACTACGATAGAGGATGGGATATCTGACGAAAGATTCCCAAACGGATTTTGTAAACGTTTGGACATACAGGTTGATTGTTTCGAATAAATGAAAGGGCGAACCAGTCTTCAGCAGGGAAGGGGTAGGGTACCGTATAAAACTTTAATAAAAGGTTCAGGCCTGATCCGGAGGCTGAATGAGGGTTTGGGAGAGTTGATCATCCGGAAGGTTTTCGGATACCGGAACAACTCGTAGAATATCCTCTGCACTAACAGTTCTTAAGAGTGCGCAAACATCCAGATTACAAACTGAGAATGTTTTTCCATTCTTGTGTTCTTCGTTAATTGGATTATTACTACCGGCTTCTTCTTCCACGGAATTAAGTATACAGAACTTGTTTTGTTTAGAAACCAGCGGTAGCATGATCAGCGTTGTACCCAATAAACCCATAAATAGCAGGATAATGCCGGTAATCAGCATTTTTGAACCGAAGAGTTTCGGTAATCCTTTTATGGGTCTATTTTTCATGGCGGTCGAAAATAAAGTAATAGCACGAAAGATACCTAATTGTTAAGGCATTTAACAAAGACTTATTGCAATAATTGATTTATTTCTTTAATGAGAGAGCGGGTTGAAAAAGGCTTAAAAATAAATGCTGCTGCACCCAATTCGAGACCTTTCTGTTGGTCGGACTCCCGGGTTTTAGCGCTTAAGAATACAACAACAATGTGTTTGAGCGAAGGCTGTTTTTTAATAAACGCACATATTGCATAGCCGTCCATATCCGGCATCATGATGTCGAGCACCACGAGATCTGGGATTTCCTGCTGAACCAATTGAAGGGCTTCTGTTCCGTTTCGGGCAACAATAACCGAATACCCGTTTTTCTGCATCAGGAATTCAAGTGACATCAGAATGTATGGGTCATCATCAACTACCAGTATTTTTTTTCCCGGCATGTCAGAGGTTTGGTTGGGAAAATGGAAGTATAAAGATAAAACGGGCGCCTCCTTCTTCTTTGTTTTCAGCTCTTATATTTCCGGCATGCAGTTCAATTATTTTTTTTGAGATGGCAAGTCCGAGTCCGCTGCCTTCCGGTTTTTTGAGTGATTGGTTGGGTACCTGGTAAAATTTATCGAATATGAGTTCCAGTGCTGCTTCCGGTATTCCTTTGCCCTGGTCAGCAACAGAGAGTTCCAGGTATTCTCCGGAAACTACAGCTGCCAGAGTAATTGTGCCTGACTCAGGTGAGAACCGTATTGCATTTGACAGCAAATTGTAAAAAACCTGGCGAATCAGCACCGGGTCCAGTTCAATAGTCTGAAGAGGATTGTCAATATGTTTTTCCAGCCGCAGTTTTTTCTGCTGAACGAGTTGCTGGATATCGGTGAGTGTTTCCTCTATCAGATCATTCATCCGGATGGTTTGCAGCTCTAATGGATGTTTGCCGGATTCAAATCGTTCGAGACTTAAAACCTGGGTAATCAAATGACTCAAACGTTCTGTTTCACGAACTACAGCAGCCAGGAATTCAGTCTTTTGAGTTACTGGCATTTCCGGATTATCGTGTACCAGTTCTGTTAATGCCCGGATAGAGGTAAGGGGAGTCCGGAGTTCATGCGTTATTGTATAAAGAAATTCATCTTTTACTTCGTCCATTGCCATCAATTGTCGGTTGAGTGCAGAAAGTTGTTCTGTTGCGCGTGTCAGTTCAACTGATTTTCTTTTCAGTTCTTTATTCAGTTCCATGATCTGTTGCGATTCCCGCAATAGATTCAATACTTCCTCCATACTCAGTTCCTCCGCTTTGGCAACGCGTGAAACCAGGATATGGGCGGATGCGGATCCAATTACGCCGGCCAGTATTTTTTCTGTGAGTTGCACCAGACGAGGGTCTGCTGTGGTTGTATTCAGAGGAATTTGGTGCCGGTTTGCATACTTCTGAAAAAGACTTGCAGTCCTTTCAGTTCCGATAAAGTTTTGCAGCAGTAATCTGAGTGCCGGCAGGCTGGCCGTATTTTTCCAAACGGCAGGTTCAACTTCAAATTTTTCTTTGTTCAAAAAGTCTACAAAAAGTTCTGCCTGGAAAGTTTCCCTGCTACCCTTCTGGCTATTGATGGAAACCAGCACAAAGAATCCGCTGTTTAATAATAGGCTCCAGAATAAGGAGTGAGAAACCGGGTCCAGGGAGTTCAGTCCGAACAGTGCGTCCGGTTTTAACCAGGCAACTCCGAAATATCCATTCTCTACAATGGTCTTATCCAGCAGTCCTGCTCCTGCAAGGGAAGGTAGCAAGAGGGTGAACATCCAGCAGATGAAGCCGGCTGCTAATCCGGCCAGTGCTCCATTTTTTGATGCCCCTTTCCAATAAAGGCCACCCAGTACAGCAGGTGCGAGCTGCGCAACAGCCGCAAAAGATACAAGGCCAATGGATACAAGGCTGTATTGTTCTGCTACCAGTTTATCGTATAATAATGCCAGGCCAATTACGAGCAGGATACTTCCTCTTCGCACCCAAAGTACAACAGCAGAAAGGTTTCGCCTGGATTCCTGGTGCAGCCGGTTGGTTGAAAAGAGTAAGGGAAGCGCCAGGTGGTTACTGATCATAGTTGTTAGCGCAATTGTTTCTACAATGATCATTCCCGTTGCTGCAGAGAAACCACCGATAAAGATCAGCAGACTTAGCAGGTATTTTCCCTGGTCAAGGGGAATATTCAATACATACAGGTCTGGGTTAACAGTAGTGGCGGGATACAGAACAGAACCTGCAAGTGCTATTGGAATCACAAAAAGGTTGATCACAAATAGATAAAGGGGAAATACCCAGCTTGCTGTTTTCAGATGGTTTTCATCCAGGTTTTCAACCACGTTCACCTGAAACTGTCTTGGCAGAAAAAGCATTGCGAAGAAGGAGAGTGTCAGCATGGAAAACCAACTGGTATAGGCATTGTTTTCCTGAAGGGTAAATAACTGCTGTAATCGGGGTTGGGCAATAGCCTGCTGAAACAGATCTGAAAAACCATTGAATACACCATAAGTTATAAACAAGCCGGCTGCCAGAAAAGCTACGAGTTTGATTACCGATTCAAATGCAATCGCGGCAATCAGTC
>JALOMU010000081.1 GCA_025455285.1 Flavihumibacter sp. | reverse complement strand
TTTATTTATCAGGTGTGCCGGTTGTTAAAAGTCTTAAAAAACAATTATACGGAATCAGAAATCATAACATTATCAGAAAATGTCTGGTAGGTGTACAATTCGTTACCGCAGCGTTTGTTATGATTGGATCCTTTATCATAACAAAAAAGGTAGATTTCTTCTTTTCAAAGCAACTGGGATTCAACAAGGAATATGTATTGACAGTTCAGTCACCCAGAAACTGGACACCTGAAGGTGTCAGACAAAGTCTGGATGCCCGTAATACATTAAGACAACTTCCATTCATTTTAAATGCAAGTCTGTCCTATGATTTACCATCAAAATCTCCAGGAGCTAGTGTAACTGTGTTTAAACCAGGAACGGATTCCAGTCGAACAAGCCCATCCCAGCTAATTATGTGTGATAACTTATTTGCCCACACATATGGAATTGAACTTCTTGCTGGTACTTTTTTTTCTGAAAGAGAAGATCTTCAAACACCTGATAAAATTGTTATCAATGAGGCTCATGTTAGCATGCAAGGATGGGCATCCAACTCCGATGCCATTGGTAAACAAATGAGAATTGCCGGTTTTAGCGATCCCTTTACTATTAGCGGAGTAGTAAAAAATTTTCACCTTGGTTCAATGCAGGAGGCAATTAAACCACAAACTTTTTTACCGGTTTTATACACCAATACTTATCGGTATTTCAGCTTAAAACTAAAACCAGGAAATGCGTCAAACCATATTGTTGCACTGGAAGAGGCATGGAAAACAAAATTTCCTTGTGTACCATTTGAATTCCAGTTTCTTGATGATTCCCTAAAAAACTTATACCAGGCGGAATTACAATTAAAAAAAGCATCAATTACTGCGTTACTGCTTTCCTCTATTTTAGTGATGCTCGGAATAATTGGGCTGGTATCCATCAGTCTTCAAAAAAGGACCAGGGAAATTGGAATCCGTAGGGTTTTAGGGGCCAATGTATTTTCCTTAATTCGACTTTTTGTTAAAGAATTTCTCTCCATCGCAATTATCGGCTCGTTGATAGCTATTCCTATTTCCTGGTTAGTCTTACGGAAATGGTTAAATGAATACGCATACCGGATCGAGCTGAACCTCTACCCTTTTCTACTTTGTATCTTTCTATTGGTATTCTGTACGTCATTACTAATTAGTTGGCTAACCTATAGGTTCAGCCAGATAAATCCTTCAAGAAATATTAATTCAGATTAATAACCCGCTTGCTTGGATTTGGGACACAATCGTACATTGGTTGTATCATTATCGTACAGTTACAGGTAAAACAAAGTTCTTAACCGAATGATAATCAATACTATAAGGATTTGGCACAATATTTCATTTTGTCTTATCAGATAATTCAACCGACGAATCATGATTAAACTGGAGCATATTTCAAAATGGGTCAACCAGGGTAACAATCGCATCTTCCTGCTTAAAGACATCAACCTGGGTATTGAAGAAGGAGAATTTGTTTCGATTATGGGACCGTCCGGTTCAGGAAAATCCACCCTGTTGAATGTAATCGGCATGCTCGATATGGCAGATGAAGGCTCTTATCAGTTTTATGATCAGTCCGTACATACGCTAAAAGAAAAACAACGGTCCCAGTTATTCAAACAACATATCGGTTTTGTATTCCAGGCGTACCACCTGATTGACGAACTGACGGTCTACGAAAACATTGAAACACCCCTGCTCTATCAGGATACCAAATCCTCCGAACGAAAAGCATTAGTTGCCGATATGCTGGACCGGTTCAATATTGTGGGTAAAAAGGATTTATTCCCGGCCCAACTTTCAGGAGGGCAGCAGCAACTAGTAGGTATTGCGAGAGCCCTGATCGCAAAACCCAAACTGATTCTGGCAGATGAACCAACGGGTAATCTGAATAGCAAACAGGGTGAAGAAATCATGGATATTTTCACCCAACTGAACAGAGTAGACGGCGTTACCATAATCCAGGTAACCCACTCGGAAAAAAACGCAGCCTACAGCAATCGTATCATTCATTTATTAGACGGTAGAATTGAACACAACAGATAAGCGACCTTTTTTATGAAGAAGAATAGAACCTCACTCCTATGTGTATGCGCAATAAGTCTGGTCCTGCTACTGGCAGGTACCAGTCTGAGGGCGCAGACGGACAGCAGTCGCCAGTTATCACTGAAAGAATGCCTGGATATTGCTTATGCCAATAACCTCGAGCTCAAGCAGGCAGAACTTCAGGCGGCAACTACAGGTATTGATTACCGGCAGGCCAAACAAAATATGTTACCCCAGGTAAATGGACTTATTGAACATGGTTCCAACCAGGGTAGAAATATCGATCCGTTTACCAACAGTTACCTGAATCAGAAAATTGACTATGCAAACTATGCAGTAAATGGAGGCGTAGTGCTTTTTAACGGACTGGCAACACAGAATAATATCCAGCAACAACGCCTTGCCCTTGCTGCCGGCAAGGAAGAGATTCAACAAGCTAAAGACAATCTGAGCCTGAATCTAATGAACGCCTATCTGCTTGTATTAAGTACAAATGATTTGCTCCAACAGATTCGCCTTCAGGCAGAATTAAGCCGCCGGCAGGTTGAGCGCCTCGAAATCCTTCACAAGGAGGGTGCCGTTCAGCCCTCGCAGTATTTCGACCTGAAAGGACAACTCGCCAACGACGAAATCAATCTTGTCAATACCCAAAATCAATTGGACGCAGCCAGGCTTACCCTATGTCAGTGGATGAATATTCCGTACGACCCAAGCCTCGAACTTGAACCCATCCGACCAGAAGATTTTCTTCAATCTTACCAGGGTGATGCCAATACCATTTACCAGGCAGCAATTAATGAGCTGGCCGTGGTAAAGGCTGCCCGGTTTCGTACAGAAAGCGCTGAAAAAGGAGTTAAGACCTGGAAAAGTCAACTCTGGCCTACACTAAGTCTGAATGGTGCCTTGTATACGAATTATTCCAGCGCAGCACGTACAGCCCAGTTTCTACGGACGGTTGAAACAACAACTGGCGACTATGTTCAAATCAACGGTACACCATCTCCTGTCATGACCATGCGGGATGAATTTGATATGCAAAAAATCACCTACAGTGATCAATTCAAAAACAACTACGGTACCAACATCAATCTGGCACTTCGGATTCCGCTCGTTAACTCCCTGCAAACACGCAACCGGATCGACCGTGCAAAAATTCAATTAAAAACTGCCGAGCTGGTTGAAAAAAACACCCGGATTCGCTTGCAACAACAGGTGGAACAGGCCTATCTCAACATGAATGCAACCTATAACCGGTACAAAACATTACTATTGCAGGTTGACGCATTCCAGGAATCCTTTCGTACGGCTGAAGCCCGTTTTAGTGAAGGGGTATTGAATTCAGTCGAATACCTGACTGCTAAGAACAACCTCGACAGGGCAAATATCAACCTGATCATCGCTAAATACGAATATGTATTCCGTACCAGGGTGCTGGATTTTTACCAGGGAAAAACAATCTGGTAATCCTTCCTGTCAATTTGGCACAATTGCTGGTTTTTCGCTAATTTTGCTCCCTTAAACTGATTGGGATGCTGGATTTTCTGACGCAAAAAGTACATGACGAAAGCAGGCAGGGAGAAGCGTACGCGCCTTTCGCCGTGGATGAAAACCAATACAAAAAACACTTCTATATTGAGAGTTATGGATGCCAGATGAATTTCGCCGACAGCGAAATAGTGGCTTCCATTCTGCAGGAGCAAGGCTTCGGAGCCACCAGAAATCTGGAACAGGCCGACCTTATTTTTATTAATACCTGTTCCATCCGGGAAAAAGCAGAGCAAACCGTCCGTAAACGACTAACTGATTTCAAAAAAGCAAAAAAATCCAACCCGGGATTGCTGATTGGCGTATTGGGCTGTATGGCAGAACGCCTGAAAGCTAAATTCCTGGAAGAAGAAAAGCTGGTGGATATGGTAGTGGGACCAGATGCTTATCGATCGCTACCCGGACTAATTGAAGAAGCGGAAACGGGGCAGAAAGCTGTAAATGTGCTGCTTAGCCGTGAAGAAACCTATGCCGATATCGCTCCCGTTCGCCTCGATTCCAATGGGGTATCCGCCTTCGTAAGCATCATGCGCGGATGTAACAATATGTGCTCCTTTTGTGTGGTACCATTTACCAGGGGCCGCGAAAGGAGCCGGGATGCCGCCAGCATCATTGCTGAATGTGAAACATTGTACAGAGACGGTTATAAAGAAGTGACCCTGCTGGGACAAAACGTAGATTCATATCATTACTTCGATGATTCCATCGGAGAAGCTGTGACCTTCGCGCTTCTGCTGGAAAAAGTAGCGATGATAGCACCCGATTTGCGTGTTCGTTTCTCCACTTCTCATCCAAAAGATATTACCGAAGAGGTATTGCTGACCATGGCACGACACGAAAATATCTGCAAATACATACATCTCCCCGTACAAAGTGGCAGTTCGCGGGTGTTGCAACTCATGAATCGCACCTATACCCGCGAATGGTATATGGCTAAAGTGGATCGTATCCGGGAAGTACTTCCCGATTGCGGCATTTCATCCGATGTAATCGCCGGCTTTTGTACCGAAACGGATGAAGATCATCAGGATACCCTCAGCATCATGGAGTATAGCAAATACGACATGAGTTATATGTTCTTTTATAGCGAGCGCCCGGGTACCCTGGCAGCCCGCCGCTATACTGATGATATACCCCTGGAAACTAAAAAACAACGGCTTAGCGAAATTGTAGCCCTGCAAGGAAGATTAAGCCGGGAAAGCAATGAAAAAGATCTTGGCAAAACCTTCAAGGTGCTGGTAGAAGGGCCAAGTAAAAAAAATCCGGATGAATGGATGGGTCGCAACAGCCAGAACAAAGTAATCGTATTTCCAAAACCGGAAGGACTCAAAAAAGGCGACTACCTGGAGGTAACAGTAACCGATTGTACGCAGGCGACATTGATAGGAAATGCGAAACGTGAGAAGTGAAACGTGAGACGAGGAGAAAGGAAAAACTAAAAGAACAAATGGACATCCAAAGCATAAAAAACAGATTCGGCATTATTGGTAATGCACCGTCCTTGAATCACGCGCTGCATGTTGCAGCCCAGGTAGCGAATACAGACCTGAGTGTGCTGATCGTAGGTGAAAGCGGTGTGGGTAAGGAAGCATTCTCTCAAATCATCCATGCATTATCCGCCCGCAAGCATAACCCTTTTATTGCTGTGAACTGTGGTGCGATTCCGGAAGGGACCATCGACTCTGAATTATTTGGCCATGAAAAAGGGGCCTTCACCGGTGCAGTTGACAGCCGGAAAGGTTACTTCGAAACGGTAAGCGGTGGTACCATTTTCCTGGATGAAATCGGAGAAATGCCTCTGGGCACCCAAGCCCGCCTGCTTCGGGTACTGGAAACCGGTGAATTCATCCGGGTGGGTTCTTCTAAAGTGCAGAAAACGGATGTTCGCGTAATCGCTGCAACCAATCGGGAACTACTTGAATTTACGCAGAAAGGAAAATTTCGGGAAGACCTTTATTATAGACTAAGTACAGTGCCCATTCGGGTTCCGGCACTTCGGGATCGGAAAGAGGACATCCCTCTCCTGTTCCGGAAATTTGCAGTGGATTTTGCAGAACGTTATAAGACGCCTCCGGTTCAACTGGAAGAAGATGCCCGCCAGTTACTGATTAATTATTCCTGGCCGGGCAATGTCCGTGAATTAAAGAATATAGCAGAACAGATCAGTGTACTGGCAGCAGACAAATCAATAAGTGTATTGGAATTAAAACGTTTTCTTCCCGAGCAACCAAACAATCGGTTACCCATGGTCATTGGGAATGGCCAGGGGGCAGGTGGTCATGAATTCAACAGTGAAAGGGAAATCCTGTACAAGCTCTTTTTTGATATGAAAAAGGATGTAACCGAACTGAAAAAAATGTTCGTTGAAATCCTCCAAAACCCCGGCGAAGCTGCCGCTGCGGCCGCCTACACAAAAGAAAGCCTGTTACGCGAATATCCATCACCGGTAGAATATACCGCTCCGGCCAATGTTTTGCCCTCACCTGCAACTTATGTTCAACCTGCTGCGGCAACTTCTGTTCTGATGCCTCATACGCACGATGAAATTCATGAACACGAGGAAGTGGAAGAGTCGCTTAATATTATGGATAAAGAGAAAGAGCTCATATTAAAGGCACTGAAAAAACATAAAGGAAAGCGTAAAGATGCCGCTGCTGATTTGGGCATTAGCGAACGTACACTTTATCGTAAATTGAAGGAGTATGATATCAATGAGTAAATCCAATCCGCTTTCATTTGCCAGCTTTCTGCTGATCGGCCTGATGCTGCTGTTCAGCGGCTGTTATTCTTTCCGCGATGTATCTATTCCGCCGGAGGTTAAAACCGTACGCATCCAGTATTTCGAAAACAAAGCAAGGCTGTTCAATCCTGTATTAAGTCCTTTACTCACCGATAAACTTCGTCAGAAAGTAATCAGCCAAACCCGTCTTACACAGGTACAGGGAGAAGATGCCGATTATGATATTGCTGGAACGATCACAGACTGTTCCGTATCAACAACCGGTATTTCCAATCAGCAGGCTGCCAGTAACCGTTTAAACATTACGGTTCAGATCGAATTCAAGAACCGCCTGGATGAATCAAAAAATTTCGAAGCTTCCGTAACCAGAAACTTCGACTTCAGTGCCAGTCTCACACTCGACCAGGCACAACTCCAGCTACAGGATGAGATCATACGAAACCTGAGTGATGAAATTTTTAACCGCATCTTCTCCAACTGGTAAATACCTTATCTTGGCAGCGGCATGGAGCTTAACAAAACCATACAACATTATTTTCATCAGACCTCATTGCAAGGAGTAACCGTTACCGAACTGGAACAATTGG